>DYSK01000107.1 GCA_020718315.1 Draconibacterium orientale | reverse complement strand
AGACAAGATGTTTTTTATCGCTGGTAAAAAGCGCATTGCGATAAAGTGCAAAATTGGTGTCGATTTGAAAAGATTGCAAACGTTTTAATGGTTCCAGACTTATTCCAACCGGATCGGCCAAAATCATTTTGCGCATAAACATTCCTGCCGGAGAAAATAAGCTTTTGTATTTCTTGCTAAAATTCTTTTCAAAATTGTCTTTCTCAATTAATTTATCCAAGACAACATAATCCTTTTCTTCCAAATAATAAGGCAAATAATTCACTATCAATGGATAGACATGGTCTATGGAAGACGGATTAATTTTAAACTGAACTTCGGAAACCAATTTCCCGGCCTCCTTTTGTATTCTTAAAATCAACGAATCGGCTGTTTCTAGAAGCAGATCAGGATTGATTGTGGCCGAATCATTCATTTGAAGGTGAAAAAAAAGCCGATCTGCAAAGTCGATCGCTTCCAAATTTTCCATCAAATTGGACGGAATATCCTTTTCGGGCAACAACTTACTTACGTCTTCTGAAAGTTTTATTTTGCTGGCGTAAAAAGCCGATGCCAATATCAGAATTAGAAAAAAAGCAAAGGCAGTTCCTTTGAATTTAAGAATCAGGTGATAGATGCTTGTAAATAGCCTTTCCATATAATCGTGTTTCAGTGATTCGCTGTTTGCTCTTTATTTCTATTTTTTCGAAATGAAATGAGCAAGAGATAACTGATCAATCCGCCTATTAAACCGGTAAGAATGGCAAATACCACAGCTCCAACATAATATTGAACCAAATCGTCTTGGACGCTTGCAAAGTTAAATTTTTGACCAAATTCCAACTTCATATCTTTCTGCAAGACGATGGCTCCTATTGCATAACTAATAAAAAGAAAAAGCGGGATGATTGGCGGAATTGAAATATTTGCTGCCACCAAAACTATGGCTTTGTTCAATCGAAACAAGGCGGCAAAAAAAACGGCAAGGAGCATTTGAAAGCCCCAAACGGGAAAAATACCCATAAAAAAACCAAAACCGATGGCGATGGCCATTCTGGCATTGCTCTCGTGAGTGCCAAGAATCTGTTCGAGGATAATTCTTTTTGCTCCTCCATTTCGAATACTTTTGTACAAATCGCGTGGTTTTATCCACAAAAGAGCTATTAAAACCAAAACGGTATTCAGCAAACTTATCCGAAAGAAATCCCAAAATTTTCGAAAGTGAGTGATTCTATCTTCCGGATACAAAACCTCTATGGGAACCCATTCCATTTCGATTCCTGCCCACGAAAGCCTTACCAAACTTTCTATTTCAAACTCGTAGCGAGTGGTAAAAAAGCGTCGTTCGGCAATGGCTTTTAACGGATAAAGCCGATAACCGGATTGGGTATCGGGCAATCGCATTCCTGTTTCCACTTTGAACCAGAAATTTGAAAAACGATGTCCAAAACTGCTTCCACCTGGAATAGTTTCGGATTTCATATTTCGTGCACCCACAATGAAACAGCCTGGTTTTTGTTCCAGTTTTTCGAGAAACAGCGCCAAATCTTTGGCCAAATGTTGTCCATCCGAATCAATACTGATGGCATAATCATAGCCCATTTCGTGTGCTTTTTTCAATCCAAAAAGCAGGGCATTTCCTTTGCCTTTATTTTTTGCAAGATGAAAGCTGTTTATGGAAGGATAGTTCGATATAATTTCTTTGGTACGATCGTTAGAACCGTCGTTGACCAAAAGTACTGAATGTGTATAAAGCAAAACATCGTCCAAAACTGCAGCCAGTTTGGGCGCATTGTTGTATGTAGGAATAAGAACGCAACAGTGGAGTTGCTCAAATTTATGTTGTAATAGACTCATCGAAGTTTTTGCTTAGTTCGTATCGGGCACTTAATTTAAAATGGATTGCTTTGTTGCTGCTCACTTGCGCCTGAACTTTCAGTCCATCACTTGTTTGGGATGAGAAGGAGATATCAAAGTGCAAAATGTCGGATTCTTTTGGATTCACAAAATCGAGAAATTTAATGTTTTTGGCTTCGCGTAGCAGGAAAGTTGTATTGAGCTGCAATTCGATAATTTCTTTTATAATTTGCAAAAAAACAACGCCGGGAACAATGGGAATTTCAGGAAAATGACCTTTAAAGATAGCGTGATCGACATTTAGCAACAAACTACCCACTATCCTATTTTCTTCTGTATTTACATTCAAAAGCATATAAAAATCATTTTTCAGCATCTTGTAATTTTTTTAATCGAACAGCAATTTTAGGTTTTAGTGTTGAACATTCCATTTCGCCTATTGCCCTATTCACGTTCACTGCGGCTCTTTTTTTTCCGTTTTCGAATCGAACAAATTCGCTGATTTGGTTTTCCGTATCAAAGAAATAAATCCATTTATCTTCTTCTTTGTTCAACAGATATGCATTTCTGTTTTGACGCTTCATAAAGCCAAATTCGTTGTTTTGAAATAAGGCCGAATCGATCCAAAAACCTTCGAACAGTTTAAATAAAACTTTGATGATAAATGGATTATCCAAATGTTTCATTACAAAATGAGTTTTGTAAGGTTGATTGATAAAATATTCAACATCGAACACTTTCAAACCAAATTCAGTCACCATCAGCAAACGCAGGCTTTCTTTTTCTTGTTTCACCAACAAGATGCCACTTATCTTTTGGTGAAAAGCATCTATGTTTATTTTCCAGGATGCATTTTCTTTTTGATTTTCGAGCAACAAATTTTTTGGCAATGTATCGTTTTTAGAAACTTCCGAATCGCTACTTTGCAATTTTAGATTGGCGCAAGCTGAAAATAGTAGAAGAATGATAAAGCTGAGCGGAAGAAATCGTTTAGTTCGTCTAATTTTCATTCGTAGGTTCGTTGTTGATATACAAAGAAAGTAAGATTTTTCGGGATTTTGAGGCTTTTTTAAGTTGGAATATGAACAAGATATTCAGATTATCTGTTTTTGAAATGAGTTGGACGAGCATTTGGGTCGAGCATGCTTTTATCAGCCGTTTGATCCGATTTCCAATAATCGTTGTCCGACTCATCGTCGTCGTCGTCCCATTGATGCTTTTGCACTTTCGGACCTTCATTTCGATAATAAACAGCCATTAAGATTCCGGCAATAAATCCAAACAGATGTCCGTCCCAGCTAATATTTTCGTTGGGGAAAAATTCGGGAAAAAATCCCCAAATCATACTCCCATATAAAAAAATGACGATTAGCGAAACAGTCATAAGCATTTGGCTTCGCTTAAAGATGCCACTAAAAAACAAGAATGCGGCAAAACCGTAAACCAATGCACTTGCACCAATATGAACAGCTTCTTGGCCGCCAATCCATAGCCATAAACCACTTAAAAAGTAAATCCAAAGCACCACTTTCCATGCTATTTCTTTGTAAAAATAAAAGATAAATCCACTCAAAATGAACAATGGCAATGTATTGGAAGCCAGATGCGAGAAGCTGGAATGAAGCAGTGGCATAGTTATGATTGCGGGTAAGTGCAAAATATTGCGCGGTAAAATGCCATAGCTGGCCCACGACAATTCAAAAACAAATTCCATCATTTTAATAATCCACAGAATAAGAACAAAAACCAAAGGATAGAAAAAAGCCTTTAGCAATTTGTTTCGTTCTTGTTGTGTTTCGGCTGCCGACATATACAAAAATAAAAAAAGAGACCGAAGTCTCTTCAATTTCTTAACCTAAATACACTTTCAGCAATTTGCTACGTGAGGAATGTTTCAGTCGGCGGATCGCCTTTTCTTTGATCTGACGCACTCTTTCGCGGGTTAAATCGAACTTATCGCCTATTTCATCCAATGTCAGTCCATGATTCAATCCAATTCCGTAATACAGATTGATGACATCCCTTTCTTTTTCGGTAAGTGTAGAAAGCGAACGTTGAATTTCTTGCATCAAAGATTCCTGCATCAAAAAATCATCGGTATCCGGCGTATCTTCCGAAGTAATAAAGTCAACCATGGTAGTATCATCGTCAGTCGAAAGTGGGGCATCAATCGAAATAGACCGATTTGAGATGCGCATGGCGGCATCTATTTTATATTCGGGCGTTTCCAAGCTGGCCGCCACTTCTTCCATAAAAGGCGCACGATTCAACTCTTGCTCCAATTTGGAAATTGTTTTTTTTATTTTATTGATAGAACCAACTTGATTTAGTGGCAGCCGTACAATTCGCGACTGCTCTGCCAATGCTTGCAAAATAGCTTGCCGAATCCACCAAACGGCATAGGAAATAAATTTGAAACCACGTGTTTCGTCGAATCTTTTGGCGGCTTTTATTAAGCCCACATTTCCTTCATTAATCAAATCGGGCAAACTCAATCCTTGATTTTGGTATTGCTTGGCCACCGAAACCACAAAACGAAGATTGGCTTTCACCAATGTATTCAACGCTTTCCGATCGCCATCACGTATCAATTGAGCCAATCGTACTTCTTCTTCGGGCGAAATCAAGGATTCGCGACCAATATCAGTAAGATATTTGTCTAAAGAGGCATTTTCTCTATTGGTGATTGATTTATTTATTTTTAATTGTCTCATCTTAAATTTTATTAGCATCCTATTTTGAAAAGCCTATTCAAACGGACTTTAGCAAAAATAGAATATTAAAACGAGAAATCCAAAGAAAGCGTATAGGCTATCTTGTTAAAAATTACTAAATTATGTGCTTATTTAGATTTAATAAAAATGAAGACTTATTTTCGGTCTTTCGCTTTGTTGGTTCGGTATTTCGAAGTTTTGCTCGATTTGGGCGACAACACATATTCAGGTCCTTTTTCAAAGTCAGGTGGCAATGGAATTTTGAACACTTCCTTCTCGATGAGTTTTTCGATGCGTTTAAAACTAAAAATATCGTCCGTGTTGATAAGCGAAATGGCCAAACCTTCGCGCTCGGAACGTGCTGTACGACCAACCCGATGCACGTAGTCTTCGGGTTCCGACGGAATATTGTAATTGATTATCAGGTCTATATCGTCGATATCTATTCCACGCGAAACAATGTCGGTAGCCACCAACACTTTGTGTTCGCCATTTCGAAAACCCAACAAGATAGCATCGCGCTCTTTTTGTTCAAAGCCTGAGTGCAATCCTTGAGCGGCTATTTTTTTTGCTCTCAAGCGCTTTACAATATCATCAACCATCGATTTTTTGCTGCTGAAAATGATGAGTTTATAGTCCTGTTTATTTTCGAGCAATTTCTCCAACAACTTTATTTTTTGATTGTCGTGAACCAAATAAGCCGCTTGTACAATTTTATCGGCCGGTTTGGCTATGGCAATACTCACTTCTTTTGGATTGGACAGAATGGTTTGAGCAAGTGCTTTTATTTTCGGATTCATCGTGGCCGAAAACATCAAATTTTGTCGTTCGACAGGAAGCATTTTAATGATGCTCGCAATATCAGGCAAAAAACCCATATCCAGCATTTTATCGGCTTCATCCAAAACAAAATGTTTCAAGGTTTTCAGATTTACATAGCCCATGTTCAGATGACTTATCAATCTTCCCGGAGTTGCTACAATAAAATCTGCACCTTGAGTGAGGGCTTTTTTCTCAAAATCCCAACTGCTGCCATCGCCGCCGCCATAAACCGCCAAGGAGCTCAGGTTTGCATAATAAGCAAATCCTTGCAATTGTTGTTCAATTTGTTGTGCCAACTCGCGGGTGGGCGCAATGATCATGGCTTTCACTCCGGAAGCTTTTGGGCGACTCAAAATTTGATTGATAATGGGAAGCAAGAAAGCGGCTGTTTTTCCGGTTCCTGTTTGAGCAAATGCCATCAGATCAAATCCATCGAGAATGAGCGGAATACTTTGTTGTTGTACCGGTGTTGGTTCTGAGAAGCCCATTTCGTAGAGCGCATCAGCCAATTCGGGTAAGAGATTAAAATCGTCGAATGTCAAAATATTAAAATTAAATTAATGTGGAATAGTTTTGTGAATAATGAAGCATTTGTTGCGAAAAATCGTCGGGATAACTGATGGCAACATCAATCAGTTGGTGGCCATCAAAGATGGGCGTATAGTGTGGATTGATAAAGCCGGCATACGCTGCAATATTGAGTTTTTTCCAGCGTTGCAATACTTCGGCATGCACTGCTTTGTCCACTTTTACGCCATAATTTTCGACCAAATTCTTGGCGGCATCGTAATCGCCTTGCGATTTTATGCGCTGAACTTCGCGCAAAAGCATTCCGAACAAAGTCCTCAGTTTTTCATGATTTCGAATGACAAAATAGGTTTTTTCGTCTTTTTTCACACATTCGATTACGTGTTCGGGTTGGCCTTTTTCAAAAACCCATTTGGCGATCAATTGTCGGTTTCGCATATGCGATTCTTCCATATCTTTTCCCAACTCCACACGAACAAGCTGAGTGAGCAAGGAAGAACGAATAAAAGAATTGTATTCGCTTATTCCAACCTCCAAATCTTGCATCAAACCCAAATCAATGAGTTTTGGGTCAATTCCAAAATACAATGCAACCAAATCGGCTCTGGATTCTTCGATTGTTGAAGCATAATTCCGCAAACTCTGCGTGGGTTCGGCCGTTTCGTCTTCCAGTTTTCCGGAACCGTGACCAATAATTTCGTGCAAATCGACATGCAACTTAGAAGCCAGACTGCCATACTTTTTGTCCAATTCAATTTCTTCAGTCGAAAATGCAAATTCTTCCAAAACGCCGCTGTTCTTAGAAGCCAAATCGTAGGCATCAATAATATTACTGATGCTCACCGATTTTGATCCATATTCGGCCCGAATCCAATCGGCATTGGGTAGATTCACGCCAATGGGTGTACTTGGAGAACAATCGCCGGCTTCCATCACTGCAAAAATAGCTTTTGCTGAAACACCCTGAATATGTGATTTTTTATGTTTTGAATC
>DYSK01000009.1:9369-27171 GCA_020718315.1 Draconibacterium orientale | reverse complement strand
AAAATGTTTGGTTCAGATTTAAGTCCTCAACTTTTTTTGTTATCGGCTGATGAGCACGAACTTTCGATTAAAGGACTCGATGCTACACAACCCTCCATTCTTAAACTTCAACTCCGACCAAATGTAGATGCAACATATAAAATTACTTCAAGCGAATTTACTTTTGATGCATCGACAGAAGTCATATTGGAAGATTTATTCACCTCTACAATCATGGATGTGGATGCAACTTTAGAATATACTTTTGCTTCTTTGGCTACTGATAACGAAGATCGTTTCCGTATTTACGTAACACCCATTGCAAATTCCATTGAGAATCCAAGTTCAGCAACACCTTTTCAAATTTTTGGCAGCAACGACCAATTGAGTATAATTTCCGAAGAATTGAATTATAAGTTAATGGTTTACACTATGCTAGGCCAAAAACTGATTGAAAAAACTAATTTACAAGGAAATTTTTCCTTAGACTTAAGCGCCACGAAACAAAAAATAATTATCGTAAGCATACAAACTGAGAAAGAAATTGTTTCTAAAAAAATTCAATTAAGATAATCGTATGAAATCACTATACAAAATCCTTATCGCATTCGTACTGGTTTTTGCCTCCACAGTCTCATTTGCGCAACTCACCGATCCGGGAGATACAGGAGGTGACCCAACAGGAGGTGGTCACGATCCTATTGGAGGAAGTGCACCAATTGGAAATGGACTGGCTGTGATGATTGGACTCGGAGTAGCTTACGGCTCTAAAAAGATATATTTTCTCAAAGCGGAACAATAGCTTAGCAAAGCGGTTTAGAAACCTGAAGCAAAACTTCAGGTTTTTTTTATTCGCGAGAGAGATTATCGAATTTAGGGCTTCGTTATTCTATTAACACCAAAGAATCAAAGAGTTAGAAAAGCACCAAATTAAACTATGTATGCATAACAATTTAAATTCCTTCTAAATAATCAATTGCTTGATAAATAAAGAATTCCGCTTTATTCAACTCAAATATATTTTAAGTAATTTCGCACAAAATTTATAAAAACAGGAGCATGGCAAAAATAATAGGTGCAATAGAAGTAGATGTGGAAAAATGCAAAGGATGCGGAGTTTGTATTCCTGCTTGTCCTACGGATGTTATTCTTCTAGCAAAAAACGTAAATGGCAAAGGGTATCATTATGCGTATATGGAAAAACCGGAAGCGTGCATTGGCTGTACCAACTGTGCGGTAGTTTGTCCCGACGGAGTTATTTCGGTATATAAAGTAAAAATGGCCAATTAAAATATAAAATTAAAAAATATTGATATGAGTGAAGTAAAATTGATGAAGGGAAACGAGGCCGTAGCAGAAGCAGCCATACTTGCCGGTGTAGATGCTTATTTTGGCTACCCAATCACTCCTCAGTCCGAAGTTATTGAATATTTGATGGTGGAACGGCCCGAAGACAGAACAGGAATGGTGGTACTCCAAGCCGAAAGCGAAATTGCTGCCATCAATATGGTTTATGGTGCAGCCGGAACCGGAAAAAGAGTCATGACCTCATCCTCCAGCCCTGGAGTTAGTTTAAAACAAGAAGGAATTTCATACATTGCCGGATCGGAACTTCCCTGCGTGATTGTAAATGTAGTGCGTGGCGGTCCCGGTTTAGGAACCATTCAACCTTCGCAAGCGGACTATTTTCAATCGACCAAAGGAGGCGGACATGGCGATTACCGTTTGCTTGTATTGGCTCCTGCTTCGGTACAAGAAATGGCAGATTTTGTCGATTTAGCTTTCGATTTGGCTTTTAAATACCGCAATCCGGTAATGATTTTATCGGATGGAGTGATTGGTCAGATGATGGAAAAGATTACACTTCCAGCACAAAAACCTCGCTTAAGCAACGAAGAAATAATTGAACGTTATGGCGATTGGGCCACCACCGGAAAACCAAGCACACGAGAAAGAAACATCATCACTTCCTTGGAACTAGATCCATATCGGCAAGAAACACACAATCATAAGCTTCAGGCAAAATACAAAAAAATGGAAGAAAACGAAGTTCGCTTCGAAGCCATCAATTGCGAAGATGCCGATTATGTAATTGTTGCCTACGGTTCAAGTGCACGCATATCGCAGAAAACGATGCAATTGGCCCGAGCCAAAGGACACAAAGTTGGGTTGTTCCGCTTGATTTCTTTATTTCCTTTTCCTAAAAACGAACTCAACAAATTGGCGGATACCGTAAAAGGTTTCTTAGCGGTTGAGATGAGTGCAGGACAAATGATTGAAGATGTTCGCTTAGCAGTGAATGGAAAAAAACCAGCAGAACATTATGGTCGTTTTGGTGGCGTGGTCCACTCACCGGAAGAAGTACTTATCGCTTTGGAGCAAAAAATTATTGGAGGATAGAAAAAATGGATATCAAAGAAATAATAAAACCTGAAAATCTAGTATATCAAAAAACTAAATTAATGACCGACGCTCCTTTAAGCTATTGCCCGGGATGCGGTCATGGAACAGCACACCGTATTACGATGGAAGTGGTGGAAGAAATGGGAATTTGGGAAGATACAATTGGTGTAGCTCCGGTTGGCTGCTCGGTTTTGGCATATGATTTTATGAATATCGATATGACTCAAGCGGCTCACGGAAGAGCACCTGCTGTTGCAACAGGAATAAAAAGAACGTGGCCGGAAAAATTCGTCTTTACTTATCAAGGCGATGGCGACTTAGCAGCCATTGGTGGAAATGAAACATTGCATGCCTGCAATCGCGGCGAAAACATTGTTATCATTTTTGTAAACAATGGTATTTATGGAATGACTGGCGGCCAAATGGCTCCAACTACGCTTCCGGGAATGAAATCTTCCACATCGCCTTATGGTCGTGATATTGCTACAATGGGACATCCGCTCAAAATGACTGAGCTAATCGCTCAATTGCCCGGCACTTATTTTGTTACTCGCCAAGCAGTGCACACACCGGCTGCTGTTCGCAAAGCGAAAAAAGCGATCCGAATTGCTTTCGAAACGCAAAGAGAGAAAAAAGGATTGGCATTTGTAGAGATTGTTTCAAACTGCAACTCCGGCTGGAAAATGAATCCGGTAGATGCCAACAATTGGATGGTTGACAATATGTTTCCTTATTTTCCATTGGGCGACATAAAAGTAAATGGCGAACTCATTAAATAATCTTTCAAAAACTTAGAATTATGACAGAAGAAATGATTATTGCAGGTTTTGGTGGTCAGGGCGTTTTATCGATGGGAAAAATCCTCGCCTATTCCGGAATTATGCAAGACCAAGAAGTAAGCTGGATGCCTTCGTACGGGCCGGAGATGCGCGGCGGAACAGCCAATGTAACGGTAATTGTGAGCGACGAAAGAATCAGCTCTCCTATTCTTACACATTACGATACGGCTATTCTGCTCAATCAACAATCGATGGATAAGTTTGAAAAATCGGTAAAACCTGGGGGTGTTTTACTCTACGATCCAAATGGCATTTTGCATCATCCAACCCGAACAGATATTAAAATATACACCATCGAAGGAGCCAAACTTGCTTCGCAAATGGGTAATCCAAATATTTTCAATATGATTGTGTTTGGCGCATTTCTGAAAATAAAACCAATTGTGAAGCTCGAGAATGTAATTCGCGGACTTAAGAAATCGCTTCCCGAACGTCATCATAAATTGATTCCTTTAAATGAAGATGCCATTTCAATGGGAATGAACAATGTAGTGGAGAAGTAAGATTGCTTATCCAAATTCAAACTTAAAGGCGACCTATTGAGATCGCCTTTTTTTCTATTCAATTTCCAAATGAGCTTATCATATCATTTTTGTAATTTAGCCAAAAATACTGAAATGAAATTTTTCGAAAAATACAAAGCCAACCTAAAAAAGAAAACCAAATGGAGCTGGGCAAGCGACATCGTTTTTGTTTTACTGATTCTGGCTTTAATTTTCCCTGCAACACGAACTCCACTCGTTGTTTTCGTGAAACGATTGACTCTTTTCGGACCTTCGGTTTCAGAAAAAGATAATTATGGGAAATTGAGTCAGAGCGACTTGCAATGGCCGTTGATGGATAGAAACAATCAAATTGTTACTCTTTCCAAACTCTCCGACAAACCAATCTTTCTAAATATTTGGGCCACTTGGTGTGCGCCCTGCATTGCCGAAATGCCTTCGATCGAAAAACTCTATGTGGATTACAAAGACAAGGTAAATTTTGTGATTGCTACCTACGAAGACAAAACCTTAACCGATGCTTTTTTAGAAAAACAAAATCTAAATCTACCCATCTATCGGTATCAAACGCAAGAGCCCAAACCAATCCAATCGAGCACGATTCCTGCCACTTTTATTTTGAACACAAAAGGCGAAATTGTGGTCAGCGAAAAAGGAACAAGCAATTGGAACAGCGATCGTGTTCGGGAATTATTGGATAAACTGATTGAAGAAGGGAAATAATTCGGCCTTCACTTTTCCCATTTCAAGAGATAGAAATAACAGATCTAATACTCCTCGTTTTGTTTTTTCACCATTTCTTTGGTAGAAAGTAAGCCACAAGCGGCAAAAATATCTTCGCCTCGCGAAGCGCGAATGGTGGTAACAATTCCTTTTCGTTTTAAGGCGTTTTGGAATTGCAGAATCGTTTCGTGCGAAGAACTTTCGAGCGGTGTTTCGGGTATAGGATGAAATCGAATCAGATTGATTCTACATTTGATTCCGTTCAAAATTCGAGCCAATTCATTGATGTGTCTTTGTTGGTCGTTCACACCTTTAAACATAATGTATTCGAACGAAACCCTACGCTGGCCGCTAAAATCGTGTTGGCGAATTTCGTCCAGAATTTTCGGAAGGTGATACACATTTTCGATAGGCATCATCATTTTCCGTTCATTTTCAAAAGGATTGTGCATACTCACAGCCAAATGGGCTTTGGTATTTTCCAAATATTTTTTCATTCCCGGAAGAATACCGATAGTAGAAACCGTAATTCGTTTCGGACTCCAAGCTAAACCATAATCGGACGTTAATATTTCGATGCTTTTGAGCACTTCATCCAGATTATCAAAGGGTTCGCCCATACCCATATAAACCACATTAGTAAGTTTATCGAATTCCGGCAGATTGAAAATCTGATTTAATATTTCGCCGGAACTTAAATTTCCTTGAAAACCCTGTTTTCCAGTCATACAAAACAAACAGCCCATTTTGCAGCCCACTTGCGACGAAACACAAAGTGTCGCACGCTCATTTTCAGGGATATAAGCCGTCTCGATGAATTGATATTTTTTTACGGGGAACAGATATTTTTTTGTCCCATCAACCGATTCCTGAACATTCGAATAGTTTGTGAAATGAAGCTCGTATTTTTCTTGGAGCGAAAGCCGTAGCGGCTTTGAAAGATTCAGCATCAGATCAAAAGAGGCTACTCTCTTTTTATACATCCAATCTGTTAGTTGTTTTGCCACATATTTTTGAAAACCAAGTTCAAAGACTATTTCTTGCAGCTCGGCTAACGTCTTCCCAAATAAATTTTCTTTCTCCATTTAAAAATAAATTTCGGCGATAATTTGAGTGTAAGGCACTCCTTTTTCGATTAAGACATCGCGTACATCCACAACAAATTCTGAACTGCCACAAATGTAATAGTTTCTTGCAGCCGACAACTCATTTGATTGCTTGAGAAAAGCGGTGATTCTTCCGTGATAATATTGATCACCCGATTGAAGCGATGAGCAGCGGATATAATTTTCTTTCAATTTGGCTTCAAAGAATTTGGCATAATAGAATGAATTTTCGGCACGGCCACCATGAATAAGTTTCTTATGTTCGCCCAATCCCGACTCCATCATCGAAATGAAAGGAGCGATTCCTGTACCGGCGGCAATCCAGCAATCTGCCATCGAAGTGCCGTAAAAAGAGCCAAAGGGTTTGGAAACATAAAGTTCATCGCCTACATTTACTTTCTTCAAACGAGGTGTTAAGTAGCCTTGGTGCTGAATATTGAAAAGGATACGAAAATCGTCCTCCTTATCTCCACTCGCAATACTATACAATCTTGTTTGGTCGTTGGGCTGCAAAGCAACTGCCACCATTTGACCCGGTATAAAATTTTCTGTTCGTAGGAACGACAAAACAAAAACATCGGGAGTAATTTCTTCCACTCTATTTACTATTGTCTTATAAAGCGTTAGTTTGGAAGAATCATTCATTGGAACACAATTTGATGCAAAAATACAGAAAGATGCTCGATTTATTTAAACAAAAAATGCACTTCTATATAAGAAATGCATTTTTAAAAAAAGTTTAACCCAATTAAATTTGCGCGAGTGCTTGGTCTAAATCGGCGATAATATCATCTATATCTTCAATACCTATTGATAGACGAACTAAACCTTTGGTGATGCCCCCTTCTAATTGTTTTTCATCATTGAGTTTTGAATGCGTCATGCTGGCAGGGTGCTGGATTAAAGTTTCTATTCCGCCTAAAGAAACAGCAAGCAAGGCCATTTTTACAGCGTTCATCACTTTTTTTCCTCCTTCCAATCCGCCTGCAACTTCAAAAGAAATCATTGTTCCCGGGCCTGCCATTTGTTGTTTTGCTAATTCATATTGAGGATGCGATTTCAATCCCGGAAAGCGAACCCATTGTATTTTTGGATGGTTTTCGAGATAATTGGCTACTTTAATGGCGTTTTCTTGCGCACGATCAATCCGAATCGACAAAGTTTTTAAACCGCGGCGTGTTAACCAAGCTTGATGCGGATCCATATTGCAACCGATATTCATCATGATGGGTTTAAGCAAGTTATAATCTGCTTCCGTTTTTGTAACCACCATTCCGGCTACAATATCGGCATGACCGTTAATAAATTTTGTCATGGAGTGCAACACTATATCAGCACCTAAATCCAACGGTTTTTGAAGATAAGGAGAGCAAAATGTGTTGTCAACAACCAATTTAAGCTTGTGTTCTTTCGCGATTTTGGCCATGGCACGTAAATCGGTAATGCCGATTGTTGGGTTTGCAGGCGTTTCGATATATAGTACTTTCGTTGTTGGACGAATTGCCCGGATTACATTTTCGATATTGGTTGCATCTACATAAGACGATTCCACCCCAAATTTAGGATAAAGACTTTCCATAATTGTGCGTGAAGGTCCATAAACGGCATTGTGACTAATCATGTGATCGCCAGAGGCCAGAAGGCCTAAATATACCACATTCACTGCTGCCATACCCGATGAAGTAGCAATTCCACCAAACCCATTTTCCAGTTCGGCGACCGTTTTTTCTAGTTCGGCGATGTTTGGATTTCCTAGTCGAGTATAAATGTATCCATCGCTCTCGCCCGAAAAACAAGCCGCGCCATGATCTGCACTTTGAAATGAAAATGTAGATGTTTGATAAATAGGTGTTACCGCACTCCCATTTACATCGTGAAAACCTCCGGCGTGAATTAATTTGGAATTGAATCCAGCATTTTTTGTGTCCATTGTTTAAAATTTTAGGTTTGCTTTTTTATGATTCACAAATATATAAACTTCTCGGATATGATACACCAGCATCATTTAAACTCCGACGCGATTCGTTTCCATATTTCTCTAAACTGATTGCTCAATTCGGAATTAGGCGAATACTCCACGACTGTTTGCTGATTGACCATGGAATCCACAAAATCGCGGTTAAATGGAATTTTTGCTAGGACTTCTATATTCTCTGCCCTGCAATAAGCTTCTATTTGGCTGCTCATTGCTGAGTTCAGATCGAATTTATTTATCAATACAAATGATTTTAATTTAAATCCTTTTGCCAGCTTTATTAGGCGATTTAAATCGTGTAAACCCGAAAGCGTGGGCTCTGTTACCATCAGGGCAATATCAACGCCTGTCAAGGTGGAAATTACCGGACAACCGATGCCTGGAGGGCCGTCGATCAAAACCAAATCCAATTCCTTTTCCTTGGCTATATTTTTTGCTCTATCTCGAATCAAGGTTACTAATTTTCCAGAGTTGTCTTCTCCAATTCCAAGTTTAGCATGTACCATTGGTCCAAATCGCGTGGTGGAAATATACCAGCGACTATCGCAATTTTCCAACATTTGAATAGCTTGAACCGGACAGGCAATAACGCATAAGCGACAACCATCGCAAGAGAATTCCGAAACTGTTGTTTGTCCATCAACCAAATGAATGGCATCAAAACGACACAAATCTTCACAGATTCCGCAATTGGTACAAATTTCGGGATTGATGAGTGCTTTTTTTCCACCTTCGTATTCAAAGGTTTCCAAAACCGTTGGCTGCATTGTAAGAAAAAGGTCGGCAGCGTCCACATCACAATCTACTATAATTTTATTTGTAGCAAGGGAAGCCAATGCAGAGCTGACACTTGTTTTCCCTGTTCCTCCTTTACCGCTAACAATCGCTATCTGTTTCATTTAAATCTATTTTTATTTTTTCAAACAAAAGCGTGTACTTTTCGAACATTTCAGGAATTTCCTCAACTATTATTTTTCCTTCCGAATAAATTCGGGCTAGGTTTTTATCAAAAGGAATTTCCATCAGAAGTTCGATATTTTCGTTCTGCAAATATTCATAAATCGCATCGTCGCCAAGTCCTGCTCTGTTTATGACAACTCCAAATTTTCGTCCCAGTTTTCGAACAGTACCAATCATGAGTTTTAAGTCGTTTAAGCCAAATGGCGTTGGTTCGGTTACTAAAACAACGAAATCGGCTTCTTTGATGGTTTCCATCACCGGACAAGAAGTTCCGGGAGGAGCATCGATGATTCGAAGTGAATTTTCATCTGTAGCCTTCAATGTTTTCCCAATTACCGGCACTGCTAAAGCCGTTCCTATTTCAATTTTCCCTTCAATCAGTTCACCCCCGTTTGGCAAAAAAAAGGTGTTTACAACGCCCAATTTTTTATCTTTTTCAATAATTACATTGGGCTGATTGCATACATAAGAACAAGCACCACAACCGTGGCACAAATCTTCGAGCACCGCAATGTGCGAAATTGATTTTACAAAAAGAATGGCATTGTAAGCACATGCAGCAGCACAATCGCCACAATACACACATTTGTCTTTATCTATAACCGGAATCTTGATGTTAACATCTTGCGATGATTGCAAACGGCCTTTTGTAAAGAGATTGATATTTGGTTCTTCCACATCACAATCAACCAATTGAATTTTTTGGTTTAATGTTTTTTGTAGCGTATAGAAAAGATTCACCGAAACAGTCGTTTTTCCGGTTCCTCCTTTGCCACTTGCGATGGCAATTTTATATTTTAGCATTTAATGATCGCAATAATTTGCTCCTTCTGAGAGCTTATTCTTAACTAATTCCAAGGTTAATTCGGTGGCAGTTTTTTGAGCTGCACCAACAAAAACATTGATATTATTGCTTTGAAATAACTGGATAGCCCGTTGTCCCATTCCACCGGCAATAATATCGGTTACCCCTAACCTATTTAACCATGCCGGTAAAACGCCCGGTTCGTGAGTGGGTGGGATTAAAAGTTCATCTTTCACTATATTTTCTCCATCCATTTCTATAAGTGCAAAAAACGGTGCGTGTCCAAAATGACCAGTCATGATTCCGTTTTCTACCGGAATTGCAATTTTTCTTTTCATAAAGAAGGAATTTAAATTATCGATTAACAATTTTCGAGCAGGATTTGTTCTACCGTTTTTTCCTCGTCCGAATAAACAAGCATCTCGATTCCCATGCTATCTAGAGCAGATTTTGCTTTTGGCCCAAAATCGGAAGAGAGCAATTTGTTCACCCCTAAATTTACGATTTGTTCAGCAGCTTTGGGACCGGCTCCACCTTGTGCATCTTTGGCTTCATTTTCGTGAAAACTAAATTGCTTGGTTACGCTATCGTAAATAGCAAAGTATGCACATCTGCCAAAGCGAGGATCCATTTTTGATGTTTTGCTCTTTTCTAGAGCGGTAATTGCGACTTTCATTTAATTTACTTTTTTTTAATTTTTAAATTTACTAAAGCATGATGATGAGCAGAATTTTCGCGAACATAATTGACTTGGCAGATTTCACATAACAAAGATTTGCATGGAACTCCAGCAATATGCTCTTTTCTATTTCCACATGCCGGGCAAACACAAACGCCAAATTCGCCCATTCCGCTTTCACGAGTTGAGTTGTTCTTAGATTGTCCAAGTGTTCCATTAATATGTTCAACGGAAGATGAAAAACAAACCGGACAGATTTCTCCTTTGTTTACGTTCGTTTCACGAAATGTGGTATCACAATTTAAGCATCTAAACCACTGATGTTCGAAAGATACATTGCCACCTGCAACTTTTAGAGGCAAATTGTCCACCAAAGCATTCGCCATTTTTCGCCTTGCTACCTCATAAATTCTTGTAAAAGTAGGTCGAGAAACATTCATTTCAATCGCTGCTTTTTCTTGCTCTAAACCAAGATAATCGGTGAGCCGAATGGCTTCATATTCTTCAAAAAATAATTGAACGGCTTGTTCTTCTTCCCAATTTCGACGCATGGGATGAAATCCAAAACCGGCCGGCGGATTCTGAAGTCTTCTGTATCTTTTAGGTCGAGGCATAAAACATATTTAACAAATAAGAATATCGGACAAAAGTAATGCACATATGTTCATTATCCAAATTTTTATTTCAGAAATATTTATTTTTTTTAATCTATTTCCGATAAAATCAGACTCTTTCTTTAATTAGCCCATTTCTATATGCAGCAAGCAGCATTTTAAGGTCGCGGATTTGCTCTTTCAGCTCTTTTCCAATATCGGTATCGGCTACTCTTTTTCTTTTCGCATTTGTTTCAACAATATGCCGAGCCGAAACGATATCAAAGTTGTTTTGTACTGCTTCGTCGGTCGATTTAAAATTTTTATGTTCAACCAATACCAATCCGTAAGAATTGTAAATCAATGTATAACCAGCCAATCCCGTGACTTTTTGGTATGGAACTGACATTCCTCCATCGATTACAAAAAGTTTTCCATTTGCTTTGATTGGACTTTCTCCTTTTTTTGCTTTTACCGGAACATGACCGTTGATGATATGAGAAGTTTTCGGATCGAGATTAAATTCTTCGAATATTTTGACGCAGGTTTCTTCCAGATCGCGGAATTTATAATAGGGATTTCGAATTTCTTCGTGCACAGATTTATCTTCGATAAAATAGCGTTCAAAAGTGGTCATTTTGTGTTTCCCAAACAAAGGAGAGTTGGGGCCAGTCCACAGATACCACAAATAGGCTTTATCTTTTGGATTTGCATCGCTTTTGGAGCACGTAAAATAGGCTCTTCGAGCAATAATGTCTAATTCGTCGAGCAAGGCTTTTCCTTTAAAAAGCTTTCCTTCTATTTCCATTTCAAAATACGAGCCATCATCATTCATTGGAATACAGCCATGATACATGAGATTGGAGTTGTAGGTCAAATACATACTTCCTTTGGCGTACAATACTTCGATGTGTTTTTGAAGCAATTCGCTATTTCGAAAGGACGATTGTAATCTATTCATCAGCATTTCTTCCGCCTCTGTAAGTTTATACGGATTTGCGGGGTCGATAGTAGGAAAGAAATGATCAAGCAATTCGTAAGTTTTTCCATTGATTGTAATGCGTGCATTTTCATAATCGATCTGAGCTAGCAAAAGCCTGTCATCCATCTGAAATTGTGGATTCTCTTGAATAATTTGCGCTTCTAATTTAAATTGAATAATGGCAATGGCTTTGTGCATTTGCTTAATTAGTTCAACACTTTTTCCATTGGCGTTGCCCACCGCTTTGGGTTCAAAAACCATGGCCGGATCTATTCCATAATGTTCCATAGCAAAAGTAGCCAGCGGAAGCAAATTTATACCGTAAGCATCTTCTACCGTGTCTAAATTGCTGTATCGTGCGCTTATCCGTAATACATTTGCAATTAATGCTTTACATCCGGCAGCGGCTCCCATCCATATTATATCGTGATTTCCCCATTGAATATCCACCGCGTGATGGTTCTGCAAAACATTCATTACTTTATCGGCCGACGGTCCTCGATCGTAAATATCACCAATAATATGCAATCGGTCTATCATCAAGCGTTGAATAAAATGCGAAATTTCGATGACAAACTCTTTGGCTCTGTCCACGTCGATGATTGTTCGAATGATTTCGTTGTAGTATTCATGTTTCTCATGGCCGCTTTCATTTAGCAATTCGTCGATAATGTAGGCATAATCGGCAGGCATGGTTTTTCTCACTTTCGAACGTGTATATTTGGAAGAAGCAGCGCGAGCAATGATTGACAAACGTTGCAGCGTAATCATGTACCATTCATCAAGTTCCTCGTTTAATTCGCTCGCCAGAATCGTTTCCATTTTTTCTTCGGGATAATAAATGAGCGTTGCCAATGCATCTTTTTCACTTTTGCGTAAATTCATTCCAAAAACATCTTCAATTTTCCGCCGAATAACGCCCGAAGCATTTCTTAAAACGTGTGTAAACGTCTCGTATTCGCCATGAATATCGGTAATAAAATGCTCAGTTCCTTTTGGTAAACGCAAAATGGCTTCCAAATTGATAATCTCCATGCTGGCTTTTTGGATACTCGTAAAGTTATCGGCCAAAAGATCCAGATAACGTTTCTCGTTTAAAAGTTCCTCGGCACTAAATTGAACGTATTCGTGATTTTCCATAAGATCTGATTTTGCGGCTAAAACTAAATTTCTCCTATAAAAAAGAGAAGATAGAAATAAATATTACCTTTACAAAGATGCAAATTAATGTTTTTAATGCCAAATAAAAAGTCATGAATATTCAATCCGAATTATTATTTAATCACCTGATAAACAAAGGTATATTAAAACAAAACGTTTATTCCAATACACTTGAGGCGTTTCAACTTATCAAAAAGGAAATTTTCAAATTGAAGGAAGAATACGCAAAAAGTTCGAATTCAGAGAAAATCGTATTTGATTTCATGGACAAAAGCGAATTTGAGTTCGAATTGAAATTTGCGGGAGATATCTTGGTTTTTTTAATGCATACAAATGTTTTCGAGATTCCGCGACATCATGATTTACTTCGCACAAGCTATATCAAGGAAGACAAAAACCGTTCGTATTGCGGGATGATTCATATCTATAATTTTCTTGCCGACTCATTTAAATACAACAGAGAAAATGATTTAGGCTATCTGATTGGTCGGATTTTTATTAATCACGAAAAGCATTTCCACATAGAAGGCAAGAAAGAGATTGGGATGATTTACACCAATTTTCAACAATCGATACTGAATGAACAAGCGGCTCACGAAATTGTTACCAGCGCCATCGAATATGCCATCAATTTTGATTTACTCGTCCCTCCTTTCGAAGCTGTTCAAATGGTGAGCGTATTTGATATTCAAAAACACACGGAAAGCCTTTCGCTTAGAACTGCCAAGCGGCTTGGTTTCAAATTCCAGGCCGACGAAAAAGTAATTAAAGGACAATTTGACCAATAAAAAACAGGCATTCCTTTGGGAACGCCTGCAATAATCTATACGAGATAAATTTGTTAAACCTGATTTTATATAACCAAAAGCATGCCTAAGTTTACAACTTATTATTTATCAACACATTAGATAAAAGTCTGTTATTTTATATTCATAAACTTGTTCACTTCTATCCAACAATGTTCATAAGCGAACAATTATTTACGGATTTTATCGATACAGACACCGATAAGAAGTATCCGAATCAACTTTCATTTTAAATTTGCTGTCTTTTTCAACGATAAATGTTTCAAACTCGCCATAGAATTTCCATTCTTGCTGGTTTGGCAACAACACATTCATTTTGCCACTTATTACCGTCATGTATTCTACTGTGGAGGTACCAAATTCGTATTCGCCGGCAGCAATCACACCCACTGTTGCATCACCGCCTTTTGTACTAAAGGAAATAGACTTCACTTTTCCGTCAAAATATTCATTGGTTTTAAACATAATTTTTGTGTTTTATTTTTAGGTAAAAATAAAAAATAATCAGGTTTTAAAGCGGATAAAAAAATGAATATATTTGCAGCCGATTATGAAAAAAACGAAAAAATATAACAAGCAAAAAAAGGACAAAACAATTTGCCGGGCGTTGTTATTTTAAAGATAATGAAATAGAAACGAAAAAGCCCGGTTTACAAAAGACTGGGCTTTTTTATTCATAAAGCTTAGAAAACATGATAATTCAAAAATTTGGAGGAACGTCGGTAGGCAATGCTGAACGGATAAAAAACCTCATCAATTTAATAAATTTAGACGAATCCAACATCGTTGTACTTTCGGCAGTAAGCGGAACCACAAACAAACTTGTGAGTATCACTGAAAGTTTATACACGCAAAACAAAACGGAAGCCTGCACCAAAATTGGCGAATTGGAGAAGGAATATTTTCAACTGGCTCAGGAATTGTTCGAAACAAGCTCAAAATTGGGTGAAAGCACGAAATTGATTGAGGCGCATTTTTCTTATCTACGACTGTTTGCCGAGCGCTCTTTTACTCTTCTTCAGGAAAAAGCTATTTTGGCTCAAGGCGAGCTATTGTCCACGGCATTTTTCCAATTTTTGTTGGAAGAACGTCAAATTCCATCTGTACTTCTTCCCGCTTTGGAATTTATGCGGATTGACAAAAACCTCGATCCAGACGAATATTACATCAAAGAAAATTTAAAACGTTTGTTATCCAAACACGCTGACAACAAGCTGTTTATCACTCAAGGCTATATTTGCAGAAATGCATACGGCGAGATTGATAATTTGAAACGTGGAGGAAGCGATTATACCGCTTCCTTGATTGGACAAGCGGCCAAAGTTCGCGAAATTCAAATCTGGACCGACATAGACGGTTTGCACAACAACGATCCGCGTTTTGTAAAAAACACGCAACCCGTTGCAGAACTTTCTTTTGAAGAAGCGGCTGAATTGGCTTATTTTGGCGCCAAAATATTACATCCTTCTAGTATTTTGCCCGCCAAACAAGAAAATATTCCCGTTCGGCTCAAAAACAGCCTAAAAGCAGAACGCCCGGGGACTATTATCCAGAACAAACAAGAAATAAGTGGCATAAAAGCCATTGCGGCAAAAGATAATATTACAGTCGTTCGGATAAAATCCGATAGAATGCTTTTTGCCTACGGTTTTTTAAGAAAAGTGTTCGAAGTATTTGAAATTTACAAAACGCCCATCGATATGATCACTACTTCCGAAGTAGCCGTGTCGATGAGCATCGACGACACCACCCATTTAAAAGAAATCCTAATCGATTTACAAAAGTTTGGACAAACGGATGTTGAAGAAAATCAAGTGATTATTGCTTTGGTTGGTTTGATTCCTACAACCGAAAACGGCTATGCTTCAAAAGTTTTTGATGCCCTTTCGAACATTCCAATAAAAATGATTTCGTACGGAGCCTCCAATCACAATATTTCTGTTCTCATCGATCAAGAAAACAAAATAGAAGCTTTAAATGCATTGCATACAAAACTATACTCCCTCAACAGCCATGAATAAGCAATTCGACTTTCAATCTCAAAAAACGCCGGCCTATGTTTACGATTTGAGCTTGCTTGATCAAACACTCAAGGCAATACAAACGGAAGCGAGTTTTTATGGATACCAAATACATTATGCACTCAAGGCGAATAACAATTTCAGGATTTTAGAACGAATTGCTAAAAAAGGTTTTGGTGCTGATTGCGTGAGCGGAAACGAAATTACGGAAGCCGTAAAACGCGGTTTTTCTCCTCATAAAATCGCCTTTGCCGGTGTTGGCAAAACGGATGAAGAAATAAACACGGCCTTGAATCATTCCATTTTCAGTTTCAACTGCGAGTCTTTGCCCGAAATTGAAATTATCAATGAATTAGCCGAAAAAAAACAACAAATAGCACCCATTGCATTACGAATTAATCCGAATGTAAACGCCAATACCCATCGATACATCACAACCGGATTGGAAGAAAACAAATTCGGCATTAATATCTGGGAAATTGAAGACATATTGGAACGAATGAGCGAACTAAAAAATGTTCGGCTCAAAGGTTTGCACTTTCATATTGGTTCGCAAATAACCGATTTGGATACATTCAAAAATCTTTGCAATCGAATCAATCTTTTGCAGGAAGATTTTTATGCACGTCAGATCATTGTTGAACATATCAATGTTGGCGGCGGTTTAGGCATTAATTATCATCAGCCCGACTTGGAAACCATTCCCGATTTCAAAAGCTATTTCAAAATATTTCATGATTTTTTGGCCTTACGGCCGATGCAAAAACTTCATTTTGAATTGGGAAGATCGGTGGTTGGCCAGATGGGTAGTTTGCTAAGCAAGGTGATTTATGTAAAAAAAGCAAGTGCAAAAAGCTTCTTGATTATTGATGCCGCCATGACTGATTTGATACGACCGGCACTCTATCAAGCCTACCACAAAATCGAAAACATCAGTTCCCATTCGGCCGAAACGGAAAAATACGATGTCGTTGGACCTGTTTGCGAATCGGCTGATATTTTTGCAAAATCAATAGATTTGCCGAAGAGTAAACGCGGAGATTTTATTTTGATTCGATCAACCGGAGCTTATGGTCAGGTAATGGCTTCGAATTACAATATGCGCGACAACGCGCAGGTGGTTTTTATTGATTAAAAGAGATTGAAAATGAAAGCCCTACGAGGGTTTAAAACCCTCGTAGGGTTAATCGGGATTTCGAAAATTATTACATCTTCCGTTTAACGCCTGCCTGAATCAATTCCGACAAAACTCTTCCCGGATCTTTGAAACGATTGCTTAAAATCATAGCAGCAATAATATAAGGTTTGTAACCTGCTTCTTTGTATGTTTCTATTCTGTATTTTTCAAACACATCTGCACTAACTTCTCCTTTTTTACACGAAACGCCAGAAATATCGGCTGGCAGACAATGCATATAGAGAGCCGAACCATCTTTTGTCAGCTTCATTTTATCGGCATTGGCTTCCCAATCCATAAATTTTGCATTGTTTTTCAAGGCTTGTTGTTCTAAGGCTTTCAATCCATCATAATCATTTTTGCGAAGCAATTCCGTGCGTTGTCCCATCACAGCAAAAGGAGCCCAACTTTTTGGATATACGATATCGGCATTGGTAAAAGCTTGGGCCATGCTGTTCACCACTTTAAAACTCCCCCCGGTTTCTTGTGATTGTTTTTCGGCTTGTTGCATAACTTCTGGAATCAAGCCATAGCCTTCAGGAAAAGCCAATTCTATTTCCATCCCAAATCGGCTCAACAAACCAATAATTCCTTGAGGAACACTTAGTGGCTTTCCATAACTCGGAGAGTAAGCCCAGGTCATGGCTAATTTTTTCCCTTTTAGCGCTTCCAACGAACCGTAAAAATTTTTCAAGTGTAATAAATCGGCCATCGACTGAGTTGGATGATCGATATCGCATTGCAAGTTGATAATTCCCGGACGTTGTGGCAATACACCTTCAGCAAAACCATCGTCCAAAGCAGCACCTACTTCGCGCATATAAGCATTTCCGGCACCTAAATACATATCGTCGCGAATGCCGATAATATCTGTTAAAAAAGAAATCATATTCACTGTTTCGCGAACGGTTTCTCCATGAGCAATTTGTGACTTTCCTTCTTCTAAGTCTTGCATTTCCAATCCCAATAAGTTGGCTGCAGAACTGAACGAGAAACGTGTTCGAGTAGAATTGTCGCGAAATTGAGAAATGGCCAATCCGGATTGAAATACGTTGGTGGCAATGTTGTGATTTCTCAGACCTCTGAGTGC
>DYSK01000009.1:0-9269 GCA_020718315.1 Draconibacterium orientale | reverse complement strand
ATCCGGATTGAAATACGTTGGTGGCAATGTTGTGATTTCTCAGACCTCTGAGTGCATCGGCAATATCCATTACCTGAACCAAATCGGGCATTGATTTTTCCCAAGTCAACAAAAAGTCTTTTTCGAAAAGATGATTCGTGTCGCGTAATACGATATCATTAATTAATTTTTGTAAATTTTCCATAAACAAATTTCATTTTAATTCTATTATTTTTCAATTAAGTATGCATATAATGCATAGAAAGCAGATGCTTTTACCAAATCATCTATGGGCACTTTTTCATTTGGGGCATGTGCATAGATTTCGTTTCCGGGGCCAAACCCAATCATTGGGATTTGATAATAGCCATTTATCGTAACTCCATTTGTGGAAAAAGTCCATTTATCGACGAGGGGTTTTTTATTAAATAATTGTTCGAAAGCCTGAACACCTGTTTGAACTACTTTAGAATCTTCTTCCATTTTCCATGTTGGAAAGTATTTTTCCATTCCATATTTCAATCCTGTATAAGCGGTTTCTTCGTAATGGAGTACTTCTACTTTGGCTTTCATATCTTTCACAATGGCTTCTATTTCTGCCACGGCCGATTCTTTTGTTTCGCCCCAAGTTAAACGTCTATCGAGATGAATGCGAGCGAAATCGGACACAGCGCACAGCGATGGACTTCCTGATTTTATTTCGGAAATAGTAACGCTTCCTTTCCCTAAAAACGGATCACCAGCCAAGCGTTCGTTTAGTTTTTCGATTTCCAAAGCCGCTCTAGACGCCATATAGATTGCATTTATGCCACGTTCGGGAGCCGAACCGTGCGAAGACAAACCGGTAAAACTCACGGCTATTTCCATTCGTCCTCTATGGCCACGATAAATATTCAAATTTGTGGGTTCGGTACTGATGGCAAAATCGGGCCGAATTCCAACTTCTTCGTAAATATATTTCCAGCAAAGTCCATCGCAATCTTCTTCCATAACCGTACCGGTAAAGTACACAGTCCAATCGCGGTCGAAACCAAGCTCTTTCAATATTCGTCCTGTGGTTACAAAAGCAGCGGGGCCGCCTTCTTGGTCAACAGTGCCACGTCCAAAAACAAAACCGTCTTTCACTTCGCCCGACAAAGGATCAAAAGTCCAGTTATCGATATTCCCAAAATCGACTGTATCCATATGACCATCAATGGCCAATATATTTTTTCCGGAGCCAATGCGCCCAATTACATTTCCCAAGCCGTCTATTTTCACTTCGTCGAAACCTGCTTCTTCCATTTGCCTTTTCAGTTCCAACATCACTTCTTTTTCGCCCAAGCTAAGCGATTTTATTTTTACCAGTTTTGACAAGTTTTGAGCTGTGTAATCGCGATATTTTTCCGCTAATGCATTGATTTGCTGTACTATGTTATTCATATCTTTTTAAATTATATTATCTTTTTAGGATCAAAGGTTAAAAAATAGGTTTAAGATATTGCTTAAATTGAGATCCGAAACCCGTTCATGCAAATTTTTATCAAAATTAAGAAAGCTGTTGGATTTTTAAGCGATCAGGTAAAATCATTTTTGAACTTTATACTATCTTTGCTTAAACTATCAAAAAAAAACCATGGAAAGTTTATGGAGCGAATATTTGCCAATAATAGTTAAATATGGTACAGCAGTACTTTTTGCGTTTCTTATTCTTATCATTGGCTTTTGGGTAGCTGGTATTTTAAAAAAATCCCTTTCTCGTGTGCTCGAAAAGCGAAAGATAGACGAATCTTTGATTCCATTTGTATTGTCGCTCACTCATATTTCCTTAAAAATCTTAGTCGTTATTTCCTCACTGAGCATGATTGGAATTGAGATGACTTCGTTTATTGCTTTATTGGGAGCTGCCGGTTTGGCTGTTGGCATGGCATTGAGCGGTACTTTACAAAATTTTGCCGGCGGCGTTATTATTCTAATCATCAAACCGTTTAAGGTAAACGACGTGGTGGAGGCACAAGGATATTTGGGAACTGTAAAAGAAATTCAGATATTCAATACGATTTTAACCACTTTTGATCACAAGATTATTATTTTACCGAATGGTGGCTTAGCTACCGGTTCCATGATTAATTATTCTACTCAACCCACTCGAAGAGTAGATTGGAAATTCAGTATTGCCTATGGCGATGACTACGATAAAACAAAGTTGCTTCTGTTTGAATTGATAAAAAAGGACAAACGAATTTTGGCTGATCCAATGCCCTTTGTAGCACTGGGCGAATTGGCTGACAGCGGTGTAGTGCTAATTGTACGTGTTTGGGTAAATACGCCGGATTATTGGGATGTGTTTTTCGATCTGAATGAAAAAGTATATAAAACTTTTGCCAAAGAAGGTGTAAATATACCATTTCCACAAATGGAAGTACGCATCACAAAATAGAAGTTCCAATCGATCCTCAAATTTCGGATAAAGATTTTGATTGGTTTATTTTGTTCGTGTACAGGTATAGTTCACCAATTTGATTAAAGCCAATTTATGATCACTTTCCTCAAAATCGGCCAGAAGGTTTATTGCTTTATCTCGATATAAAAACATTTGCTGCTCGGCATACTCAATTCCTCCGCCTTTATTCACTTGATCGATGAGTTTTGCCACACTTTCCGGTTTATTATGGTGCCTTTTTACTGTATAGATGGCTTTTCTACGTTCAAGTAATGGTAATTGATTCAACATATAAATGAGCGGCAGTGTCATTTTCTGCTCTTTGATATCAATTCCTAGGGGTTTACCAATAGTATTTGATTTTTGAAAATCAAAAATATCGTCTTTCAATTGAAAAGCAATCCCGATGTATTCGCCGAATTTATACATTTTTTTTACTACCGCTTGATCAGCATTGGCAGAAGCTGCGCCAACAGCGCAACAAGAAGCAATGAGTGTGGCGGTTTTTTTGCGAATTATTTCGAAATAAATTTCTTCTTGAATGTCCAATCGGCGTGCTTTTTCTATTTGCAATAATTCACCTTCGGCCATTTCGCGTGTGGCTTCAGACACTATTTCCAGCACTTCGTATTCTTTGGCTTCCAGCGCCATTGATAATCCTTTCGACAATAAAAAATCGCCGGCTAAAACTGCTATTTTATTTTTCCAGAGCGCATTGATCGAAAAAAAACCTCTTCTTTTTTCAGCTTCATCTACTACATCATCGTGTACTAAAGTGGCTGTATGCAGTAATTCGATTAAACTGGCTGCACGTGCTGTTGATTCGCTTGGTTTTCCTGCGACATACGCACTCAAAAACACAAACATCGGGCGCATTTGTTTCCCTTTTTGGCGATGAATATAACGCAATATCAAATCGAGCAGCGGAACTTGCGAGTTCATGGCCGCTTTAAATACTGCTTCGAACTGTTTCAAATCGGAAGCCAGCAATTGTTGTATTTCTTTTATCACACTCATTTCGGTTTCAAAATTAAGAATAATGCCGATATATCTTTGGTATGACTTTAATTCCTATTCTTTAAGTGTGAAATGGCAGTCGCATTAGCTTACTCAAAAATATTATCTTAGAAATTTCCAATTTTAAACTTCAGTTAGTATGGTCATTTGCTGAATGGCCATATGGTTTCGTTTTATGAGCGTTCGCTGGTTTCATCAACCAAAAAGCCACTCGCCTTTCGCCTCATTTTTAATATTTTCTATATTCTAAAAGCTTTTTTATTTCAATTAATTCTTGTTTCAATTCGGCTATTTCTTTTTCGGCTTTTACATTGATTTGAAAATCATTTTCGGCTCTCAATTCAGTATGTCTGGCTTGTAGATTTTGGCTTACCATTATCAAAGGCATTAGAAATATTTGAATCCCATTTGAAATAAATAGCCATAATACAAATGCCGGATAAGGGTCGAATTTGAGATGTGTTGGGGCAAACATATTCCAACTCAACCAAAAAATTGTCCAAATAAAAATAAGAAAGAAAAATCCTATTGTACCAACCTTATTGGTAAGCCATAAGGCAAATTTTTCGGATCTGCTCAATTGTTCCTGGTGAACTTTGTAAGTATTTATGTGCTTGAACATGCGCTATTATTTTTTTCTATCGATTCCAAAAATTCAGGATAATAAACATGATAATTCCGAAAATCCCTACTAACGAAATTACAAATAAATAATCAGCAATTTGTTCTAATCGGAATTCTCGTTTTTTGTTCTCTGTGCGAATAGAAATAAATGAAGCAACAGAAGAAATGGTCAAAAGCAACGCTACCAAAGAAGTAAATTCGTCGATTAAATTATTCTGTGTCGTATTTGTCAAGTGTAAAGAAGTAATTACAAATAAGCAAAACCCAAGCAGATTTGCCGAAGTTCCAAGAATATGTTGTGAGGTTTTATTTGCCATTTGTAGTAGCTAATATACATTCTATTCTGTTGTTCGAAACAATTTTTTAGTTATAAAGATATTGATGCATTCTTTTAGTACTTTTGTAACGATAATTCACAATAGGGGTGCCTTAATATTACAGGCTGAGAACATACTCTTTGAACCTGACACGGGTAATGCCGAAACAGGGAAAAAAGACAATCAATTTCGTTTTCTCTCTATTGATTTTTAATTTAAAAAAAATCAAAAGATGATTAAAAAATTAGTACTTATGAGCTTAGTGAGCATTCCCATGTTCCTTTTTGCTCAGTTTCAAATTCAGGGAAAAGTAAGTGACAAAAAAACCAACGAAACGCTCGAAGGAGCAAATCTACAATTGGTTGGAACTTCAATTTACGCTATTAGCAATTCTGCCGGACAATTTAAGCTGGAGAACGTTTCGAAAGGCGATTATACGCTCACGGTTACCTATGTTGGATATGTGCCTTTCGAACAACAAGTAAGCATTACAGAAAACAAAACCATGCTCATTCAGATGATTCCCAGAGTGGTTTTAAGAGAGGAAGTGATTGTTTCGGCTTTGCGTGTTTCAGAAAAAACGCCTACAACGTATTCGGAATTAGACAGAAAAACCATTGCGGAGAATAATTCGGGCAAAGACCTTCCATTTATCTTAAACACCACGCCTTCGGTAGTGGTAAGTTCAGATGCCGGTGCCGGAATTGGCTACACAAATTTCAGTATTCGCGGAACAGATATTTCGCGTATCAATGTAACAATCAATAGCATTCCGATGAATGACGCCGAATCGCACAGCGTTTATTTTGTCGATTTGCCCGATTTAGCTTCATCGCTCGAAAACATTCAAATTCAAAGAGGAGTAGGAACTTCTACAAACGGCGTTGCTTCTTTTGGCGGTAGCGTAAATTTACAAACCAAATCAGTGAGCCAAGAACCTTTTGCCAGTCTTCAATCTTCGTTTGGATCATACAAAACGCTCAAAAACACACTCAGTTTTGGCACCGGAATTCTTGCCAACAAAATGGCCGTCGAAGCTCGCTTATCAAAAATCAGTTCTGATGGATACATCGACAGGGCTTTTGTAGATTTAAAATCTCTTTATTTTTCGGCCGGATATTACGGCAAAAATGATATTTTGAAGTTTACGCTTTTAAGCGGTGCCGAAAAAACCTATCAAGCTTGGAATGGTGTACCAAAAGTTCGCTTAAACAACGATGTGGCAGGAATGATGGATTTGGCTTCCGACAATTGGTGGGATTCGGAAACCACCGACAATCTGTTGAACTCCGATTCCCGCACATACAATTTCTATACCTACGACAATGAAATTGACAACTATCAACAAGATTATTATCAATTGCATTATTCGCACAGTTTCAACAACGCTTTTCAACTAAATTCGGCCTTATTTTATACAAGAGGGAAAGGCTATTATGAGCAATTTAAGACGAATCGGAAATTTGCCGATTATTTATTCGAAGAAGTTGTAGTTGAAAATGAAACAATCAATCGCACCGATTTGATACAGCGCAAATGGCTCGACAATCATTTTTATGGACTCACCGCTTCATTGAATTATAAATCCGAAAAAATTGAAAGCAATTTTGGAGGAGCACTTAGTCAATATGACGGCGATCATTTTGGCGAAGTTATTTGGGCCGAATATGCCGGAAACAATGCAATCCGTTCGCTCTGGTATTTTAACAACGGAATAAAAACCGATGGGAATATTTTCGCTAAAGCAAATTTTCAATTAAGCGAAAAGCTAAACGTTTATGCCGATTTGCAATATCGCTTGATACGTTATTCCATTACCGGAACACATGATGATTTACGCGACATTTTCCAAACCAACAATTTCGATTTTTTCAATCCTAAAACCGGCCTATTTTATCAGTTCAACGACAAAAACAATGCTTATGCTTCATTTGCAATTTCCAATCGCGAACCCAGCCGTGGGAATTACCGTGATGCCGACGAAAATTATCTTCCAAAACCGGAACGTCTTTCGGACTTTGAATTGGGTTATCACCATATCGACACAAAATTTTCGCTTGCTGCCAATCTTTATTTCATGAATTACAAAGACCAACTCGTTGCTACCGGAAAAATCAACAATGTAGGAGATCCAATTATGACCAATGTGGCGAAAAGTTATAGAGCCGGAATAGAATTGAGCGGAAGCTTTCAAGTATCCGAAAAAATAAATTGGACGGGCAATTTCACTTTTAGTCAAAATAAAATAGTTGATTTTGTTCAATATATCGACAATTGGGACACCTGGAGTCAGGAATCTATAAATATTGGAAATTCGAACATCTTGCTTTCGCCCAACGAGATTGGAGCGTCAACATTGACTTATCAATCAACCAAGAATTTGCGCATTCAACTGATTTCAAAATATGTGGGACGGCAATACATCGATAATACCAGCAATTTGTACAACAGCATCGATTCCTATTTTGTAAATGATCTGAATATTGTATATCAAGTTCATCCAAAACATTTTAAACAAATCGAGTTCAGCTTACTTCTTAGCAATCTGTTTTGCGAGAAATACGAAACCTACGGTTGGGCTTACAACTACATCTACAATGGACAGGAGAAAGTGATGGACGGCTATTTCCCAATGGCACCATTGAATTTTTTGGTTGGAGTTAATATTCATATTTAGCTCACCTTAAAAACCATATTTTAGGATAGTTGTTTTTTCAAATGCGGAATCAAACAAAAAAAATAAAGCAATGAGAAAACAAATAAAAAGATGATAACCAATTGATTATCATCTTTTTATGGATATATCAGGGTTAATTAAACTGTGGACCGGTAGGACGAGACGGTTGGAGCGTTGGCTTGTGGGACTTTGTCTCGTGTCGGCGAGTGCGGTTTGTCCCGATAAAAACTGGAATGCCGTATTGTGCATTGGCTGTTCATTATTTCGTTTTTATTTTTCTGTCTTTATGTAGCAAATTGTCTGCTGTGTAGTTTTTTTTTACACTTGCTCATAACTCACGCATAAACGCCATTGCGTTTATTTCTCTTCTACTTATTGGCTTACTTACCACACAATCTATTTGTAAAATCATTTTCAGGAAGTATTGCGGCAATATGATACTCACAAATTTAATAGAATATTTTTAACATTCCACAAAATGAGCAACTTAATTTAATCTCTCCTAAAATCAGAACACACTTATTGAAAAGGCTGCCGTTAAACAAAACTCAATCAAAAAATTGACCTGTTTCTTCCTGAACGAGAGATAGAGCAAAACGATTCCGACGAAAATGAAATTCAGCGCAGAGTTAGCAGCCATTCTGCCTGGGTCAGGAAGATATCCGCTTTGATCGTGAATAACCTTGTGGAAAATATCATCAATGGGGATATTGTACGAAAAAAGATATTCGGAAAAGGTAAGCGATGCAAGGATTAGAACCAACACCTAAAATAAACGCACTACTACTTTAGCCACAGAATGGTTACTCTGGAGGAGCAAAAGGGCGAATCCGGCCAGGATAAAGCAAATGGCCGCGTTGGGTTTCATGGTAACTGCGCTGATTCCAAACGTCAGTTCGTCTAATAACCTCCGCCAAAATCCGGTTTTGCAAAAAATGGATGCATAAAATTAGCAAATATTTTGATTCTAAGCCGGTTTAGTTTTTGAGATCCGGTTTTACCAATCAAAATGAGCTGCTGCCTAAAAGCTTCTAATGAGCTTAAAAAAGCGCGTTTAAGCATAAAAACGAGAAGGAAATACCTCCTAAAAGTTTCTATTCCAATGATATTAAGTATTCTACGCAGATTATAAGCTGTGAATATTAATCCCACATCAGCAGATGCCCGTTTCATCGTTCGCTTGGTCATGATATAGTTAAATCCCCATTGTCGTTTGATAGTTCCATACGGATGTTCGACAATGGCTTGCCGTCGTCGGTAAAGTTCTTTGAGCTTATCGTGGCGCTGTTTGTTGGCTTGTATCAAATCGGCATGTTCTGAGCGTTCGAGCATTCGTCCGCCTTTGTTGGCAGTACATTGTGAACTAAATTCGCATCCTTTGCAGGCTTTAGTAGTGTATTGCTTGATTTTGTTGATGGTTTTTCCTCTACTTTTGTTGTACCAGTGGCCATTTGTAGTAAGGGTTTCGTTTGCCGGACAAGTGTAGCAGTCATTTTCTTTGTTGTAATCAAAATGCTCCACATCAAAAGTGTGATCTATTGCATGTGAAGCTACAGCCGGAACCGCCACGATTACTTCAACTTCTTGCTTGTGAGCATAAGCAAATTCGCTTCCGGTGTGATAGCCTTTGTCGTAAAGCGAAGTAAAATTATTGTGTCCTAAAAGGGTTTTTGTTCGTCTCACCATTGCTCCCATGGCTTTACTATCGTTCTCGTTGGTAACCTTGAAGTCTATTGGAATATTGTGGTCGGAATCAACGGTGGTTTGTACATTATAAGCCACTTCGGTGATGTTGTTGCGAGTTATCATTTGACGGCTTTCAGGGTCGGTGGTGGATATTTGGGTGTCGCCGCTGGCTTCCAGCTGCTGCTGCATCGACTTGTATTTTTCTCGCTGCAACTTATGTTTTGCCATTTTCTTTTCTATTTCCGTGTGTTCTGCGGTTGGTAAACTATCTTGATCTTCGGCGGCCAATATTGTGCTGTATTCTGCCAATTTATTGTCGATATACTCCAGATGCTGCCCGATTTTCTTTGGGTTGAAATTGTTCTTCTTTGAGTTTTGGGCTCTGAGTTTAGTACTGTCGCCAGCCAGAAGTTTCCCCCCAATGAGTTCAAAGTTCTTGGCAATTTCAACAGTGGCTCTAAAAACTCTCTTGATGGCTTTGGGATTGTCGCGGCGGAAATTACTGATGGTGTTGTGGTCTGGAACCAGACCTTTGATCAACCACATC
>DYSK01000008.1:25662-27260 GCA_020718315.1 Draconibacterium orientale | reverse complement strand
AAAAAGAATTATTTCTTCTTTTCAGATTTTTCCATTTCGGTTTTTAATTTGCCCAATTCACCGGCAATATCACCAAGAGTTGTATTGTTTTCGTTGGTTTCAACTACTTTTTTAGGAGCTGTGCGTTTCGCTTTTGGAGCTGCTTTTTTAGTAACTGATTCGTTCGATTCTGTTTTTTCTACTTTTTCAGCTTTGTCGTCTTTCCAACTAAAAGTATGAGATAAAATGATTTTCTTGTTTTCTTTTGAGAATTCAATTACTTTAAAATCAAGCACATCGTCTACTTTAATTGAAGAGTTATCGTCTTTTTTCATGTGACGTGAAGGAGCAAAACCTTCAACACCATAGGCCAAAGATACCACTGCGCCTTTATCGTTTACAGAAATAACGGTTCCTTTTTGAATAGAATTGATTCCGAAAACGGTTTCGAAAACATCCCAAGGATTTTCTTCCAACTGTTTGTGACCCAAAGAAAGTCTTCTGTTTTCTTCATCCACATCCATCACCATCACTTCCAAGATTTCACCAATTTTTGTGAATTCGGCAGGGTGTTTAATTTTTTTCGACCAGCTTAAGTCAGAAATATGAATCAATCCGTCAACGCCTTCTTCCAATTCTACAAAAATTCCAAAGTTGGTAAAATTGCGAACAGTTGCTTTGTGTTTAGAATTGATTGGATATCTTCCTTTGATGTCGGTCCATGGATCAGGAATCAATTGTTTCATTCCCAACGACATTTTGCGTTCTTCACGATCCAATGTAATGATAACACCTTCCACTTCGTCGTTGATTTTCACGAAATCGTGGGCAGTTCTTAGATGTTGCGACCAGCTCATTTCAGAAACGTGAATCAATCCTTCAACACCTGGCTGAATTTCGATAAACGCACCGTAATCGGCAATCACAACCACTTTACCACCAACTTTATCGCCAACTTTTAGATTTGCATCAAGAGCATCCCATGGATGAGCAGTCAATTGTTTTAGTCCCAATGCAATACGTTTTTTGTTTTCATCGAAATCAAGGATAACCACATTGATTTTTTGATCCAATGTAACTACCTCTTCAGGATGATTGATTCTTCCCCAACTAAGATCGGTGATGTGAATCAATCCGTCAACACCACCAAGATCGATGAACACGCCATAAGAAGTAATGTTTTTAACAATGCCTTCCAATACTTGTCCTTTTTCTAGTTTGGCGATGATATCGGCTTTTTGAGCTTCCAGTTCGTCTTCAATAAGTGCTTTATGAGAAACGACTACGTTTTTAAATTCGTGGTTGATTTTAACAATTTTGAATTCCATGTTTTTTCCAACATAGATATCGTAATCGCGGATAGGTTTCACATCAATTTGCGAACCTGGTAAAAATGATTCGATACCGAATACATCCACAATCAAACCGCCTTTTGTGCGGCTTTTTACAAATCCTGTAATGATTTCGTCGTTATCGTGTGCAGCATTTACACGATCCCACGAACGCAAAGTACGCGCCTTTTTGTGCGAAAGAATCAATTGACCACTTAAGTCTTCTTGACTTTCAACATAAACTTCTATGATATCACCCACTTTTAAGTCGGATTTATATCTTAATTC
>DYSK01000008.1:0-25562 GCA_020718315.1 Draconibacterium orientale | reverse complement strand
TCCTTCTTCAACAGCCATTCCTTCTTCAACAGCCATTCCTTCTTCAACAGCTTTTCCTTCTTCAACAGCTTTTACTTCTTCAAAAGCCATTCCTTCTTCAACAGCTTTTGCATCTTCAACATTCGTTGCAGCTACATTTTCGGCTGTTTCTTCTACATTTTTTTGTTCTTCACTCATGTGTGATTAAACGTCTAAATAGACTTACTGTGGCGGATGACTTTGTCCCAATTACACAAATTCACCAACCTTGTTAATACTCAATTATTTATCATTTATCGAATTGGGCTGCAAAAATAGAACTATTTTATTGATTTAACAAATATGAACATGAATTTTTGGTATGTAAAACACACTGATATTCAGTGAAATTCATTTTTTTTGAATACTAATTCTGCATTATTCTGAATAAAATTTCTATTTTTGAAAAAAAAGAGATGCTTGAATTTACTACTACCTTTCGTATTCGTTATTCCGAAGTGGATCCATCTGGTTTTGTTTACAACGGCCATTATGCTACTTTCTACGAAATTGGCCGAACCTCCGCCATTCGACATATGGGATTGAGTTATAAAGAAATTGAGGAACGTGGTGTTGTGATGCCCTTGATTTATCAAAACTTCCGATTCCATTCTCCTGCTTTTTACGACGATTTATTGACCATAAAAACGCGTATCCTCGAAATGCCCAAAGCCAGAATTACTTTTAATTATGAAATCTACAATGAGTTGGGAAAGAAAATAAACAGTGGAGAAAATGCACTTGCTTTTATCGACAAAGTCAGTCATCGGCCATTGAGAGCTCCGGATTGGTTTGTTGATGTATTAGAAAAAGAACTGGCTAAAAAGAAGTAAATTTATTTTTCGGCAATATAAATTCCCGTTCCATATTTGGTTGATATTTTTTGAGTGCTTGCAAACTGTGCTTGCAGTTCCACACAAAAATTTTTCTTAAAAAATTTATAATCGCTCCGTTCCATAAACTCCAAAAAGCGAATAAAAAAAGGCGTTTCGCCAATAAAATCATGGATAATCACATGCTTTTTGGATATCCTGTACATTTCGCTCAACATTTTTGCACGTTTGGGCTCTTTCACTCCGTGCAATACAAAGGAAGCAGTCACAATATCAAATGAATTGTCGGGAAACTGTTTTAAATCTTCGGCATTTCCTTGTTGAAATTCCAATTCCGGATAATTTGCTTTGGCACTGACGAGCATTTTCTCGGCAAAGTCCACTCCTACCACACGATTAGCGCCGGCTTTTTTAAAATTGGCTGCCCATGAACCTGTTCCTGTTCCAATATCCATTACATTTTTTCCATCGATTGAAATATGGTTTTTCACGGCATTGATGGAATGGATAAAATTTTTCTCTAAAGAATCGCCCAATTTTCCATAAATGGGAGCAATAAAATTGAATATAAATCGAGCTCGTATATCTGGATTGCTTGAAAAATAATGCTGAATTCCCATAACTTATTTCGAAAATTGATTGTCAATGATTGTTTTGTCCTGAATATCTAATTCTTTTGTCAAACTAATTTGATACCCATCGATGCTGGTGAGTTTTTGAGTTCCATCTACATGGATACTGGTAGCTTCTGGCCATTTAAGTTTCGCCAGTTTGCGGGCATCTAATTCATTATCGGCCACCACAAACACAAGTTGATGATCTTCCATCAAATTATTTTCGCGAATTTTCCCTCCCAACAAAATGGCATAAAGCGCTTTCATTCTTTCTCAAATTAGCGAGCAAAAGTAGCTAAAATAAAATTTCAATTTAAAAAAAAGAGGCTTCCCAATCTGGAGAGCCTCTGATAAATATTGTTTATAATCTATTTATGAGCAATTGGATCAGGATTTCCATCAGGATCTCCGTTTACATATCCATCGGTTTTTAGAACACCATTGGTCAACAACAATAAACCGCAAACATGAGGAGCAGCCATTGAGGTTCCACTTAAAGTAGCATAACTGTTGTTCAAATAAGTAGAAAAAACACTCACTCCGGGAGCGCAATAGTCAACTGGAGGATTGCCATAGTTTGAGAAATAAGCAAAATAATTGTTGATATCCATAGCGGAAACTGTATAAAGATTCACTCCATTGGCACGAGCTGGAGAATGATTGTTTGCATCATCTGTTTCGTTTCCTGCAGCCAGAGAAACAAAAATACCTTTTGCACCCAAAGCGATAACGGCTAAATCGATTGGTTCGTAAATACCACCGCCAAGACTCATATTGGCAGCATCGCCAGGAGTGGCAGTGGCTGCAACATAATCAACACCGGCAATAATTTGAGAATATGCACCTGAACCTCTTTTATCGAGTACTTTTACTGGAACTACAACAGCGCCAGCAGCTACGCCAACAACACCAATTTCGTTGTCAATGGCGGCAGTAATTCCAGCACAATGTGTACCATGACCGTTATCATCGTTCGGAGTTAGTGTACGCAAAACAAAAGTCTTTCCGCTCGTTTGATCTACATTTAAATCAGCATGATCCATATCAATTCCGGTATCGATAATCCATGCTTTGTGTGTTCCGGTGTAAGTGGCATAGCCTGTACGCACCACACCATAAGGAAGAACTTCGGCAGGAGGAACAACTGGAACTGGAGCCGGCTTGGCCAAAGTAACCATTTTGTCAGGATAAACACCCAAAACGCCCGGTTCTCTTCTCAGTTTTTCCACTTCGATTTCGGTAAGATCCACAGCAATTCCCTTCACGGCTGTCCCATAAACCTGAGTAGGTTCGCGCAAAACGATGCCAGCACTCTTAAAAATTGTATTTGAAACTTCAACCACTAAGTCGTTAAGTCCCTGCGCATCGGCTGGAGCATTTTTAAAACTAGGATTGGAATTGGTGTACAAAACAACATAACTACCCGGGATCACATCTTCACTGTAATTCACTAAACTTTCATCCACAGTTTGATCCACCAAAGCTTGCTTTTTATCACAAGCACTAAACCCAACAGCCAATAGTACAGCTGCCAATAATAATTTCCTTTTCATGCATTTTAGTTTTTAAGTTTATATTCATTTGACAAGCTAAAAGTAAAATTTTATTGAATAAATTTTCATTCTTGAAATATTTATTTTTAACATTTTTTTAAGAATATTCTAGTCCTGTTTTCAACAATTAAAAGTGCTCGAAATAATGGGACTAAATCGATGATAAACATTCATTTTATTCGAAGAATATTTGTGTAAACTAAATCGGTATATTGGGCGTAATTGATTGTATATATGATAAATAGATTGTATATACGTTAAATACATTGCCTTTTCACCTGATAAACAATTTTGCGGATTGAATGAAAGATATACAAACTGTTTCTTTGCTGTCAAGTTTCAAATCCTATTATATAAGAGCGAAATGTTATCAGGATGTTTCGAGATTATCGATTCATCTTTTGGAAATCGCGAAAAATAACTGTATAAACTATCAACATTTATGCATCTATTTTGGTGAATAAAAAATGGTAAACTTATCAACATCGATTTTTAGCCAACTTATAATTCTCTATTTTTGCCTTCTCATTCAACACCAAAAAATACACATGTTTTTAATTTTCGATACTGAAACTACCGGCCTTCCATTAGACTACAAAGCAAGCTATAAAAACATTGAAAATTGGCCCCGGATGGTTCAAATATCGTGGCAACTGCACGATGCGAATGGGAAACTGATGGAAGTTAAAAACTATCTGATAAAGCCTGAAAATTACGAAATCCCCTATGCGGTAGTTAAACTTCACGGCATCACTACAGAACGCGCAAATTTGCAAGGAATGCCTTTGGAATTTGTGCTGAATGAGTTTAATGAAGCTTTGGATAAATGTATCTATATCGTTGGCCACAGTATAGACTTCGACATCAATGTTTTGGGAGCCGAATTTGTTAGAAAAGAAATTGACACTTCGCTTCACCGAAGAAAAACAATCGATACAAAAGACGAGTCTACAGAATATTGTGCCTTGCCCGGTGGCAAAGGCGGCGGATATAAATGGCCCAAATTGGAAGAATTACATGAAATACTTTTTGGGAACAAATTTAGTGAAGCTCACAATGCAGCAGCCGATGTAGAAGCAACAACTCGTTGTTTTTTGGAATTGGTTCGGATAGAAATAATTCCACTCGAAAAGATTGGTTTTCATCAAGAAGAATTCGATTCATTTAAGACGCACAATCCAAAAAAAATCCAAGCAATTGGTTTGAATACTCAGCCCTACAATCCGGGCGATTTGCAAAGTCAATCAGCAGACGAAGAATTGGCAGAGCCAATAAAAGAAGAAACCTCTCTGCTATTTCAAGACGAAAAATCACCAAAAACGGATTTCGTTTTCACTCATCTGCATGTTCATACACAATATTCAATATTGGACGGGGCAACGAATATTGAAGAAATGGCCAAAAAAGCCAAAGCGGATCAAATGGAAGCAATTGCCATTACCGATCATGGAAATATGTTTGGTGCAAAACTCTTTCATAATACCATAACAAATATCGGTATTAAACCCATTTTGGGTTGTGAGGTTTATGTGGCCCGACGGGGAATGGCGAAAAAGGAATCCAAAATTGACAGTTCGGGATGGCATTTGGTGGTGCTGGCAAAAAACAATATTGGATATCATAACTTAATGAAAATGATTTCTTTGTCTTGGCTAGAAGGGCAATATTACCGGCCGCGAATCGACAAAGAATTGTTGGAAAAATACCACGAAGGATTGATTGTTACTTCGGCATGTCTTGGGGGAGAAATTGCTCAAAAGTTGATGAAAGAAAGTACCGAAAGTGCCGAAGAAGCCGCACTTTGGTATAAGTCATTGTTTGGCGACGATTTTTATTTAGAAATTATGCGCCACAAAAGCGATAACGAAATAATGAATTCGAAAGTTTACAATGATCAAGTCTTTGTAAATAATGCACTGATTGACTTAGGAAAAAAACACCAAATCAAAATTATTGCCAGCAACGACGTTCATTTTTTAAATGCTGAAGATTCCGAAGCGCAAGACCGACTTTTGTGTATCAGCACCGGAAAATATTTAACCGACCAAAACAGAATGCGTTATACGGGCCAAGAGTGGTTTAAAACGCAAGCGGAAATGAAAGCATTGTTTCACGATTTCCCGGAAGCTTTGTCGAATACCCAAGAAATTGCCAAAAAAGTTGAAAATTATTCGCTTGATCGTGAACCGATTATGCCCGATTTTACTTTGCCACCCAATTTCACCAACGAAGGCGAATTCCTACGGCACATTGTTTATGAAGGTGCTCATAAACGATGGGGAGCAGACTTGAGCAATGAGCTTACAGAGCGTTTAGACTTTGAATTGGAAACCATTATAAAAATGGGTTTTCCCGGCTATTTTTTAATTGTCTGGGATTTCTTGAAAGCTGCCAGAGGAATGGGAATTATAGTAGGTCCGGGACGTGGATCGGCGGCTGGATCGGCAGTAGCTTATTGCCTAAGAATTACGGAGATAGATCCTATAAAATACAATTTACTTTTCGAACGTTTTTTGAACCCCGACCGTGTATCAATGCCCGATATCGACATCGATTTTGACGATGAAGGGAGAGGCAAAATATTAAAATGGGTGATGGAAAAATATGGCGAAAAAAGAGTCGCTCACATCGTAACCATTGGTACAATGGCAGCAAAATCTGCCATCCGAGATGTTGCTCGTGTTCAACAATATCCACTTTCCGAAACCGACAAGATCACCAAATTAGTCCCCGAACGGGCGGGAATCACTCTTAAAGAAGCTTTTAAAGAGGTCAAAGAATTAAGAGACATTCGCGATTCCAACTCGGCCGCTTCCGATGTATTGAAATATGCTCTTACGTTGGAAGGAACTGTGAGAAACACAGGAACGCATGCTTGTGGAATAATTATTGGAAAAGAAGATTTGGAGAACTATATCCCCATTAGTACCGCCAAAGAATCCGAATTGACCTATGTAACACAATACGATGGAAAATTTGTTGAAGAAATCGGATTGCTGAAAATGGACTTCCTTGGGTTGAAGACGCTTTCGATAATCAAAAATGCCCTCGAAAACATAAAAATATCAAAAGGGATTGATGTTGATATTGAAAATGTCGATTTGGAAGATGCCAAAACCTATCAGCTCTATTCAAATGGCGAAACAACCGCTCTGTTTCAATTTGAATCGGAAGGGATGAAAAAAAATCTGAAAGAATTGAAACCCAATAAATTCGAAGATTTGATTGCCATGAATGCCTTGTATCGTCCAGGGCCAATGGAATATATTGAGCCCTTTACCCGACGCAAAAACGGCAATGAAAAAATTGAATACGATCTTCCTTTGATGAAAGAATATCTTGAAGAAACCTATGGCATTACGGTTTATCAAGAACAAGTGATGTTGCTTTCCCGAAAATTGGCCGGTTTTACACGCGGTCAATCCGATTCGCTCCGAAAAGCCATGGGAAAGAAAAAAATTGACTTGATGAATGAGCTTGAAGTCATGTTTATTAAAGGATGTAAATCGAACCCACAATTTATAAAAGAATGTATTGAAAACAACAAAAATATTGACAGCGTAATCCAAAAGATATGGAGCGATTGGGAATCCTTTGCAAAGTATGCTTTCAATAAATCACATGCCACTTGCTATTCGTATGTTTCATTTCAGACTGCGTATTTGAAGGCCAATTTTCCAGCCGAATTTATGGCAGCGGTTTTGAGTAACAATATGAACAACATCGAAAAGGTTACCTTCTTTATCAACGAATGCAATCGAATGGGTATTAAAGTTTTGGGGCCAAACATCAATGAATCGAGAATCAATTTTACGGTAAATAAAGAAGGGAACATCCGATTTGGATTGGCAGCCATAAAAGGTGTTGGCGAAGCAGCCGTGCTGAGCTTGCTCGAAGACAGAGAGCAAAATAGTTCGTATAAGTCTATTTTCGATTTTATAAAACGAATCAATCTAAGAACTGTAAATAAGAAAAGTATCGAATCTTTGGCTTTGGCCGGTGCATTTGATGGATTCAAAGGGATTCATCGGGCGCTCTTTTTCCATAAAGAGGGCGATTCGAATTTGATTTTTTTAGAACAACTGATCAACTTCGGGCATAAATTCCAAACGGAACAAAATTCGGCGCAAGTTAGTCTGTTTGGCGATCTGGGACCTGTGGAACTCCCCGACCCTAACCTTCCAATTGCCGCAGAATGGAATGATTTGGAAAAATTGAGTCGGGAAAAAGAAGTTGTTGGTTTTTACCTAACCGGGCATCCACTCGATAATTTCAAAGAGGAAATAAATTTCTTCTCGAATTGCGTAATAGCCGATTTTGTAGATAATTTAAGCAATTTTAAAGGGCAAACACTCACCTTTGCTGGCGTAGTGAGCATTCCTGCCGACAGAAATAAAACAACCAAAAATGGAAAACCCTACGGTTCTTTCCAGCTTATCGATTATTCTGGAAGTATAAACATCAGCCTTTTTGGCGAAGATTTTGAAAAATTTAAATCTTTGCTCGATCGCATGGGGCAGTTTCTTTTGGTTAGAGCCGTTGTTAGCCAACCTAAATGGAAAAAAGACAGTGGTGAATACGAATTGAAGATAAATCAATTGGAACTGCTTACAGAGGTTTTTAATAAATATGTCAATAAAATTACGATTGGGCTGGAATTGGATTCTCTTACGCAAGATCTGGTAGAACTCCTTACACAACAAACCCACCTCCATCCTGGAAATGCCAGTGTGATGTTTAAGATTAGTAACGATAATGAATGGGTGAATTTACGTTTGAAGCAAAATAAAATTAAGCCAAAAGAATTTTTAACTGCTTTGCGAACTCGCCAAGAGTTGCAATTTAAATTCAATTGAGTAAAACTAAAAAAGCCATCTTTTCGGGTGGCTTTTTTTTACTCGTCCATTTTATTTTTGCTACTCAAATACGAGGCTTTCTAGGGCTTGGTTTTTTTGGAGTATCTTTCACCACCGCTTTTGTTTCGGCCATCAATTTCTTATCTGCTTTCGAAGCTTTCGTTGCTTTGGCGGTGTCTGTAGGAGTAGCCGACAAAGCTAGATCATTTTTTACAGTGCGTGGACGTCTATTTCCAAAAGACCCCATAATTATTTTGCCTCTTCTGGTTTTTTTATCTCCTTTTCCCATCTTAAAATTAATTTTCGGTTTGTAAAAAATGTAAAGTTAACTGAAAAAACGAATTTGCACAAGCTTATTATCGACGCATTAAAAAAAATAAAAGCAAAACATTATTTCGAAAACAACTTCTTTTCGACCGAGCTGGATAACTTAACAACCGATTTGGCCCAATCCAATTTAATTTGCATTCGCTCCTGCTCGCTCAACTGCCAATTTGAATTTTCTTGCCGCATTTTGTTTGTCAGTTGCTGTAGAAACAGCGCCACAGAAACACTAATATTAAAACTCTCTGTAAAGCCCAACATAGGTATTCGCACAAACAGATCGGCATTTTCTTGGACAGTTTTCGACAATCCTTTTCGTTCGGTGCCAAAAAACAATGCTGTCTTCTGATTCATATCCAAATTGCTGAGTTCTTCTTGATTGCTATGAGGCATTGTGGCAACAATACGATAACCCAAGGATTTCAATTTACGAATGGCATCCAAAGAATTGTTTTCATTTTGATTGTAATGGTAAATATCCAACCAACGCGTGGAGCCCATCGCTACTTCTGGATTTACCTGAAACGCATTCGAATTTTCAACAATATGAATATCCTGAATACCAAAACATTCGGCCGTTCGAATCACGGCGCTGCTATTGTGAGGCTGATAAAGATCTTCCAAGACCAAGGTCAGATAACGTGTTCTATTGTCCAAAACTCGATCGAACAGTTTCAACTTTTGGTCCGAAATCATATTCAGAAGCGTTTGCAAAAGCAACTCTTTTTGTTGAGAAGATAATTCCATTAGGTAATATTAAAATTGCAGTTGATCATTCAAATTTACTAGCTCAAAACGAAAGATAAGCCCAAAAAACAACAAAAAAGCGTATCTCTCAAAAGAAATACGCTTCCTGAATGTTTATCTTAGAAATTATTTAACAATCTCAATCAATTCCACTTCGAATTTCAGTGGCGAAAAAGGAAGAATAATCTCGCCAGCCTGACGTTCGCCATAAGCCAGCTCAGAAGGAAGAATCAGCGTAGCTTTTCCTCCTACTTTGAGCAATGCAATTCCTTCATCCCAACCTTTGATTACCTGACCTTGACCAATCGTAAATTCAAATGGTTGATTGCGATCATAGGAAGAATCAAATTTGGTTCCGTTGAGCAAAGTTCCGCTATAATGAACTTTTACTTTATCTCCTGCAATAGGCTGTGCTCCAGTTCCTTCAAGTGTAGAAATGAAATACAATCCACTTGCAGTAGGTTGAACACCAATTGCATTGTCGGCAATGTATTTGGCAATAATGGCAGGTTCTTGCATTTTCATGGCTTGTAGTCGAGCATCTTCTTCTTTGGCTTTTTGAGCTAACTCAACTTGGTGTTCGGCTTCTGTTTTTACAGCCGTTAGACGAACAAAATAATGAAGAGGAGTGTGTGGGTCAATCATTCCCGGACGACCACCTTCGCCAAATGCCAAAGCGGAAGGAATCAACAACTCGGCTTCATCCCCAACCTTCATCAATCCCAAAGCTTCCATCAAACCTTGTGTATCAAAACGCTCACCGTATTTAAAACTACCCGGAAAATTTGCTTCGATCGAAGAGTAAATCAAACCACCATTCAAAAGACGGATTTCAAAATCGAATGTAACATACATTCCCTCTTTCACAGGGCGACCTTTTCCGCTTTGGATTTTATTAAAATACAAACCACTTGCAAGTGGCACCAAAGACGACCAATTGTTGTCGTTTACAAACTTGGCAATTTCCAAAACTTCGGCCTCGCGACGTGCATTTATATATGCAGCACGTTCAGCATCAATTTCTTGCTGAGATTGAATATTTTTAACTTTAATGTAAAAGTGAGCCTCATTGTCTTTCAAGAAAATTTCAGGGATTTCAGGAGCCTGAGTTGTTTTTAAGAAGAACGAATCGGCGCGAATGATAAAGTGAACACTATCACCTTTGCTAAACATAGAAAGTGCTTCCCAAATATCGCCTGCATAATCTTGTTTGCGGAATGGGATTTTAACCACTTGATCGGGCACAAATTCACTTTTGAAGATGAGAGAGTCGGCTGTTCCATAATTCATTTCCAGCACATAAAACATACCACTGTCAGCTTTCATATCTTTGAGAGAATCGACCTGACTGATTATTTTGTAATAGATACCGCTTTTCGATTTTTTAAAACCCGGATGAGAATTATCACAAGCCATAAAAGCTACTGCAATAATGAGTAGCATTCCAACTAATTTTACTGTTTTTAGATTCATTTTTAATTACTATTTTAATTTCACATCAATTAATTCTACTTCAAACAGCAAAGGAGTATAAGGAGGAATCTCCCCACGTCCACTGCCATAACCCAATTCGGAAGGAATAATAAAAATAGCTTTCCCTCCTTTTTTCATTTTTGCAATACCTTCTTCCCATCCTGGAATCACCTGACCTCTACCAAGATCAAAATCGATTGGTTTTCCTCTTTTCAGCGAAGAATCGAACACTTTTCCGTCTAGAAATTTTCCGATATAATGCACGCTCACGCGATTTCCTCTTGCAGCACTTTTGCCACTTCCTTCAAGCAAAGAAATGAAATACAATCCACTGGGCTCAGGAGAAACACCGATTTTATTTTCCTTTAAATAGGCCTGAATGAGTCCATTTTCTCTGTTTATGCTTTCGAGTCGTTTCAATTCTTTTTCCAATTCCAATTCTTCGAGCGATTGTACATTGAGCAAACGAACATCAAATATTAATCGACTATCTTCATCAATGAAGTCGGGCAATCGAACCACGCGGCTATTTTTCAATAAAAACGAATCAGCACGAATAATGAAACTGGCACTATCGCCAATGCTCATCATCGCCAATGCTTCATTAATATCGCCAGCAAAAACAGGTTTTACTAATTCCATCGGGAAAACATTGCCATTTACCTCAAAAAGCAAGGAATCTTCGTTGCTTCTATAATTGATTTGAACAGTAATGTAGTCGCCTATTTGCGCTTTTCTTCCTTCATTTTTTTCATAAAACTTATACAATAAACCTGAGTTTGCTTTCTTAAAACCAGGATAATCGCTAAACATAGTACAGGCCACAAACACAAAACTTCCCAAAAAAAGCATTGCGATGAGCCGATTCCATTTTTTCATTGAAACAAGATTTATATTCATTCTATTCATTCAATTTTTACGATCGTTTTTCACACCAATCTATTTCATGTCGAAGCAAATCAAAAGCGATTTGCGAAGGTAAAATAAATCGGGCTTTTATCTTCATATTTAGAAATAAAATCCCAATCCTTGCTGTTTTTCTGCTTCAACACTTTCTGAAATTTGCTATTTTCAAGCAAGTTTGAAGCACTTTTAATTTGCTAAAGTACAACGGCTTCTAACTCAGATTTGTATTGTTGTAAAACAGTATTTAATTTCAAAATTGTATCTTCCATAGAATCGTAACTATTTCCACCGGCTGCATTTTTGTGTCCTCCACCGTCAAAAAACTTGTTGGCAATCGTATTTACAGCAAAATCGGATTTAGACCGGAACGAAAGCCGGATTTTATCCTCTTTTTCAGTCAACAAAACAGCAATCACCACATTTTCGAGGCTGAGCGCGTAATTGACAAGACCTTCTGTATCTCCATTCTGATGTTTAAAACGAGCTAAATCGTTTTTTGTTAATGCAATATAGGCCAAACGTAAATCCGGAATAAGAGTCAGTTTTTCACTCACCGCAAAACCCGTCAATCGTAAACGACTTTCGGTAAAAGCACTGTAGATTTTTTGATTAATGGCTTGTAGGTCGATGGCTGTTTGGTACAAAAAAGCAGCCATTTGAAAAGGGATTGCGCTATTTACCGAATAGCTGAACGAGCCGGTATCCGTGATTAAACCCACATACAAGCAAGCAGCAACATCCTTATTTATTTTGGCTAATTGGCCCAAATCAGAAATCAAGCGATAAACCAATTCGGCCGTAGAACTCGCCGATGTATCAGATATTCTAAAGTCAAAATCGGCCGGATTGGGATGGTGATCGATCATAATTTTGAGCGCAGTGGCCGATTGGAGCAAAAGACCCAATTCATCGCCTGTTCGGTGAAATGCATTGTAATCGACGGCAAAAATAATTTCCGCTTCATCAATGGCCTGAGCAACTGCATTTGGGTTTAAATCATAAATGAGGGCAAGCGGATAAGCCGGCAACCAAGCCAAAAAGAGAGGCGCTTCATTTGGAAAAACAAGTTTTATTTCGTGCCCAAATTGTTTTAAATAATGATATAAGGCCAAACTAGAACCAATGGTATCTCCGTCGGGATTCGCATGAGCTGTCAATAAAATTTTCCTTTTGGAAGCAATTACATTTTCAATAGAATGATATTCGTTGTATTTCAATATATTAGAGGCTAGTTATGTAATTCAAATCGAAAGACAAATGTAAACTTTTTGAAACAATTAGGAAGCTCAATTAGGATATATTGCTTAATTTTACAGCTTGAATTAACAAAATTTAAGACTATGGGAGCTAATATAACCTTTACGATGATCAAACCCACCGCATTTAAGAAGAATTGCGTTGGGAAAATTTTATACAAAATCAGCGAAGCTGGATTTCGTGTAGTAGCCATGAAAATGACCAAATTGACCAAAGCTCAAGCGATGAAATTTTATGAAATCCATGCAGCGAGGCCATTTTATGGCGAATTGGTCGAGTTTATGTCGTCCGGACCAATTGTTGCCGCTATTTTAGAAAAAGAAAACGCTGTTGAAGCCTATCGAACTCTTATCGGAGCAACCAATCCTGCAGAAGCTGCCGAAGGCACAATTCGCAAGGAATGCGGTACGAATATTGGCGAAAACGCCGTTCATGGATCCGACAGTGATGAAAATGCCATTCTCGAAGCCAATTTCTTTTTTGCTCACACCGAGCGTTTTTAAGAGCTGAAATTGAATAAGTCGTTTGGGTTTACAAAAATTCAAACGACTTTTTATTTTCCAGACGTGTATATCTTAAAACTACCGTCTCTATTGAGCAAAACAATCTGTTCCACTTCTGATTTATTCCCTCGGGCGATAGATGGATAAACAGCCGGCTCTTCATCCTCTGCGGCAGACACATTTTGCGCCGACTTTTTCAGTGCCGAATGACGTGCATTTTCCAAATCGTCCTTTTCCTCTTCTTCTGCAAATAAATGAATCGGTGTGGAATGCTCCTGATTCAATTCCGTATCCAACGCAAAATCCAGTTGTGTAGGAATTTCTTTCGCCTTCTTTTCGATCCCAACCAGCATTTCACCTTGACCTTTTAACAGCCATTCCAAATTGACCGATGGATAAACCTCCACAATTCTCAAAATAAAATCCAAACTCGGTTTATTTCGTCCAGAAAGAATATGAGAAATATTTGATCGCTGTACGCCCAGCAAATCGGCAAATTGGGAAGCTGATAAATTTTTAGCCGAAATCAAAGTTTTAATCCGTTTTATCATTTTTCTTGATTTGAAAACACACTAGATAATTACAAAAGTAAACAATATTTGCATATCAAAGTAAAAAAAAACAAATTTACATTTGTAACTTTTGTTTGTTTGAGTATCTATTTAAAGTTAAATAGTTTAATAATCTGTTAATATATTGATATAAAAACATTTATAAGTTTTTTGAAAGAATTTATAAATTAGAACATTTACAGATTAAACTATTCGATTGATTATTTAAATAATACATATATCTAATTGGTATTAAACTATATAATGGCTATCATATTGATTAATATTGATATTTAGGTCGAATGTACATTTATCAACAGAAAAATGTATGTATTTTACAATAAAGACATGTTTACAAATGTATATTTATTATAGATTTACATTTGTATCTAAAGACGAATGTCCTAATTTGTCTTTTTTTGATTGTAAGCAAAGTGTTTTGGATTTCGAATTTTTTCAGAAAAAAAAAGGCAATCAAAATTGATTGCCCCTACTCTTTTAAAAAAGAATGATTAATTCAAAACAATACGTGTTCCGCAGTTTGGTTTTCCCAAATCAGCGGCTTGGGTAATAATGCAGCGTTTGCCGCCATTTTCAATAAATTCAATTGCAGCTCTAATTTTAGGAGCCATACTGCCTTCTGTAAATTGTCCTTCTTTTAAATATTGTTTTGCTTCCTTTACCGTAATTCTATCCAAGGCTTTTTGGTTTGGCGTATTGAAGTGAATAAACACCTTAGAAATGTCGGTGAGAATATAAAATTCGTCGGCACGAATCTGAGAAGCCAACATGGAACTGGCCAAATCTTTATCAATTACAGCATCAATTCCCTCTAAACGCTTTCCTTCGACATAATGTACCGGAATACCGCCGCCGCCAACGGCCACCACTATCTGTCCATCGCGGGCAATTTTTTCGATGGTTTTTCGGTTGTTGATACGAACCGGACGTGGTGAAGCAACAACTTTTCGCCAACCTCTCCCACGTGGATCTTCCGCAAATTTATCTCCATTTTCTTTTTGTAAAATATCCGCTTCACTCTTGGAATAATAGGGTCCTATTGGTTTTGTGGGATTTTCAAAAGCCGGATCATCTTTATCTACCAAAACCTGTGTTATCATGGTGATAATATCACGCTCCATATCTTCTTTGTAAAGTACATTGCGCAATTGCTGTTCGATCATATAACCTATAGAACCCTGTGTTTCGGCCACACATACATCAATGGGAAGTTTTGGAATGCCAAAAATCTTTTCACCTGCTTCGTGTTGAAGTAAAACATTGCCCACTTGCGGCCCATTGCCATGGCCAATTACGATATCATATCCATTTTTGATTAGATCGACCAAATGCGTACACGTTTCGTAAACATTGGCTTCTTGTTCGCTAATAGTTCCTTTTTGGTTGCTTCTTAAGAGTGCGTTTCCACCAAAAGCCACAACAGCTAATTTGTTCATCAATTTTAATTTTATTTGTTATAGTTCGTTTTCTAGGAAACTTGCGAAGTTATAAATTTTCGTTGTTTGCCCATCTGATTTAGCGAAATATATAAAACCACCGCAGAATTGATTTTTTTTGACAAGAAATTGCGTTCAAAAGAACGAATTTGAATACCTTAGCATAAAATGACACAAACAAATGGTTAGCTTTCTCAAAAAAAAAGCATTTTGGGCTTTCGTTATCACTCCGCTTTTCAGTTCCTATTTTCTTTTTTTCAGCAATCTATCGCCCGACAATCCATTAATTGCCAAAACATTGGGCATTGCTTTGCTGATGGCTGTTTGGTGGATTTCGGAAGCTGTTCCTTTGGCCATTACGGCGCTCATTCCGGTGGCCTTTTTCCCTCTTTTGGGAATTATGAACGGAAAAGATGTTTCCTCTACCTATTTCAACCATGTAATTTTCCTTTTTATTGGTGGGTTCTTGCTCGCCTTAGCAATGGAGAAATGGAATCTACACAAGCGGATAGCACTAAAAATTCTGCTTTGGATAGGCGGAAGTCCTGCACGAATTCTTTTTGGGTTCATGCTTGCCACTGCTTTTCTTTCCATGTGGATTTCCAATACAGCCACCGCCATGATGATGGTGCCTATTGCCTTATCGCTGCTCATTAAATTGGAAGAATCTTTAAGTAAGGCCGATGCCAAAAACTATTCGGTTGCCCTACTTTTAGGAGTTGCTTATAGTGCTTCTATTGGCGGAATGGCCACGCTGGTAGGATCGCCTCCAAATTTATCGTTTGCACGTATTTTCTCTATTATTTTTCCTGAAGCGCCCGAAATTGGATTTTCAGATTGGCTTTTGTTTGCTTTTCCATTGAGTTTAAGTTTGTTTTTGTTTACATTCGGATGGTTGTTTTTTTTGTATCGACCAAAAGAACAGAGAAGTACCTTTTCTCGCGATATTTTTAAAAATGAATACTTGGCTTTGGGCAAAGCCAGTTTTGAAGAAAAATCCATTTTTGTATTGTTTATCAGTATGGCCTTCCTGTGGATCAGTCGCACGGGTTTTGTATTTGGTGCGTTTGAAATAAAAGGATGGGAATCTCTTTTCCCTCATCCTGAATATATCAATGATGGAACAGTGGCCATTTTCGTCAGTTTATTGTTGTTCATCCTTCCATCGAAAAGCAAAAAAGGAGAAAGTATCTTGGATCAACAAATAATTTCAAAATTACCCTGGTCTATTGTGCTCCTTTTTGGTGGCGGATTTGCCTTGGCCAGCGGGTTCACTAACTCCGGATTAAGCCTTTGGATTGGCGAGCAAGTACATTGGTTACACAATTTCCATCCCATTGTTATTCTTTTTACCGTTACACTCATTGTATCTTTTTTAACAGAAATGACTTCCAATACCGCCACCACAGAAATGATGCTGCCCATTTTGGCCGGAATAGCCATCAGTATCGAAATAAATCCATTGATATTGATGTTGCCGGCCACTTTTGCTGCCTCGCTGGCTTTTATGCTCCCGGTAGCCACGCCACCAAATGCAATTATTTTTGGAACTAATCGGATTCGTGTTGGCCAAATGGTCAAAACGGGGTTTGTTCTGAATTTTTTTGCAATAATTTTAGTCACAGTCTTTGTTTATTTCTATGGGAAATACATTTTCGACATAGATTTAAACGTATTCCCGGAATGGGCTATTCCTAAAACAAAGTAATAAGTCATTTTCTTTTGCGTTCTATTTAGGAACAGTTTTTGTATTAATTTTGAAAACCAAATATATCACTCTATGAAATTGAATACCTTTCTTGTTTATTTTAAAAAATTTTTATTTGCCTCCCTCTTGCTACTTGGTCTGGTTGGTTATTCTCAACAAAATACAGCTTTTAAAGCCGGAGAAATTTTGCGTTATAAAGGATCGTATATTTTGTCGGGGATGTGGACAGACATTGCGGAGCTGAAATTGGAAGTAAGCAATTTTACGAATGCGGGAAAACAACTCTACAGTTTGAAAGCAACTGCCAACACTTATACAGCCTACGATTCATTCTTTAAAATTCGAGATTTATACCAAGCGTGGGTCGATATCAATACTGTAAAACCCTATATGTATGTTCGGGATGTGGATGAGGGTGGTTATAAATTCAATATCAAATACGTTTACAAACGCGCCACACATCAAGCAAAATACGATTATACACGAAATGGAGTGACCAAAACCAGTATTATTCCTTTTACGGAGGAGACTTTTGATTTGGTTTCGGTGATGTACCACGTTCGAACATTGAATATGGAAGGCTTCAAGCCAAATCAAATAATCAGTCTGACAGTACTCATTGATGGAAAGTTGAATAAAGTGACTCTTAAATATAAAGGAAAAGAAACAATAAAAATAGATAATTTGGGAAATACGCTCTGTCATAAGTTTGGCGTAGCAACCGACAATAAAGCACTACAAACGAAAGAGACCAACGCAATCTGGTTAACGGCCGATGCCAGAAAAATACCGGTTTTGATCAAAGCCGAAATTCCGGTGGGAGCCATTCAGGTGCGTTTGGTAGAAGCTTTGGGTACAATTAAATAGAAAACTGAGATGAATAAGATCGAAAATAAATCCATTTTTGCACGCACATTTTATTATATTTTAATCGTATTTGCCTTTCTTCTTGCACTGATTACATTGATTATGTCGGTTTTGGGCTTAGGAATGATCGCTTTTGTTCCCGGTGGTATTGCCCTTGTTTTTGCCATTGCGGTTCGATTCATATTTAAATCTAACAGCCGATTTAACAAAATAATCACCATTTTGGCTGTGGTATCTGTGCTTTTTGCTGGTCTGAGAACGCTTTTTTTTGAATCAAAAGTGGCCGAAAATGCCGAAATAAAAACGGAGAATGTGGTATCAGAAACCGAAATTGAAGATGCATTAAACGAAGCTTTTGGAGATCTCGAATTTGGCGATATGGAAGAAGCTGATACCAAGCCCATTCAATCGGGCGAGAAAATATATGCCGCACATTGTGCGCGTTGTCATCAACCGGATGGAAATGGCATTCCTGATAAATTTCCACCACTTGCAAAATCCGATTATTTAGAAAACAGATTGGCTTCGATTGCTGCGGTGGCAAATGGATTAAGTGGTGAAAATGTAATCAACGATAAGGTTTACCAAGCCGAAATGCCCAAAGCCGATTTAAACAATAGAGAAATTGTTGCTGTAGTCAATTACATCTTTGGTAGCTGGGAAAATAAAATTCGGCCAACCAACCTGGCAGAGGTAAAGAAAATAAAATCGGTTAGTCAATAAGTTTAGCGTAAGAAAGATAAAATGCACACTTCACAAGAATTATTTACGATTTTTCTGCTCTATTTCACCTCTTTTTTTACACTCATCAATCCGCTTGGTTCGATGCCGGTTTTCTTGACAATGACGGCAAAATTGACTAAAAAAGAGCGAACAAAAACGGCCATAAAAGCCGTCATTACAGCCTTTGTTACATTGCTAATTTTTGCATTCGCAGGACAAATGCTCTTCGATTTTTTTGGGATATCGGTAAACAGTTTTCGTGTTGTTGGAGGGATTATCTTTTTTATAATGGGATACGATATGCTCAATGCCCGTTTGAGTTCTTTCAAAAGCATTCCCACCGAAAACGTGAAAGAATATGTGGAAGATATTTCGATTACTCCACTTGGTATTCCAATGATAGCCGGTCCTGGAGCCATCACCAACGCCATTGTACTGATGGAAGATTCTTCCAATTTGATATTGAAAATATTTCTGATTGGGACACTTATTGTAACTATGTTTCTCACCCTAATCATCTATCTGGGAGGAACAAAAATTACCCAAATTTTGGGCGATACAGGAAATAAAGTGATGCTAAAACTAATGGGATTGATAGTGATGGTGATTGCGGTAGAATTCTTTTTTGCCGGACTTGGTCCCATTTTGAAAGCTATTTTTCACATCGCTTAAGCATAGATTTCCACATCGTTTAGTTCAATTCTAATTCCAGACAAAATTACCAAGCGTTCAACAACATTGCGCAATTCTCTAATATTGCCCGTCCAAGGTTTATCCACCAAGGCTTGCATGGCTTCCGGGGCAATTTCCGTTTTTTTCTTTCCTTGCGCTTCGGCAATTTCTTCTAGAAAATAATGTACCAACAAGGAAATATCGGATTTTCTATTTCGCAAAGGCGGAACTTCAACCAAAATCACACTCAAACGATGATACAAATCCTCACGAAACATATTTTTCGAAATCTCTTCTTTGATATTCTTATTGGTGGCTGCAATTATTCGAACATCTACAGCTATTTCTTTCTCACCGCCTACTCTCACAATTTTATTTTCTTGCAAAGCACGCAATACTTTTGCCTGAGCGGCCAGACTCATATCGCCAATTTCGTCCAAAAAGAGAGTTCCACCAGTGGCCAATTCAAAATCGCCTTTGCGTTGTTTTATGGCTGAAGTGAACGAACCTTTTTCGTGTCCAAACAATTGACTTTCAATTAGATCAGATGGAATTGCCGCACAATTTACTTCCACAAAGGGAGCTTTGGCTCTGTCGCTCGATTCGTGAATGGCTCGGGCTACCAATTCTTTTCCTGTCCCATTCTCACCGGTAATAAAAACACGCGCTTGAGTTGGGCCTACTTTTTCAATTAGCTTCTTCATCTGAAGCATGGGCTCCGATTCGCCAACCATTTGGTATTTGTTGGTCATCTTTTTTCGCAACTTTTTCGTTTCGACAACCAGATTGACTTTGTCTAGGGCATTGCGCAAGGTTATCAACAATCGATTCAAATCCAATGGCTTAGCGATATAATCAAAAGCGCCTTTCTTAATTGCTTGTACCGCCAATTCGATATTTCCGTGTCCTGAAATTACAATAAATGGAGCTTCCGTCAAATTCATCGCTTCCTGCAAAACCTCCATTCCATCTTTTCCGGGCATTTTTACGTCGCACAGAATCACATCAAATTCATTTTGTTCAATCAAAGCGATACCTTCATTTCCGTTTTCAGCTACCACTACTTCAAACTTTTCAAATTCCAATATTTCTTTTAATGTATTGCGAATACTGCGTTCGTCGTCGATAACAAGAATTTTTGCCATATCTAAAATTTTAACAAAGTTAATCTTTTCTTTGCAAGCGCAAATGATTGATGAATTTAAGTAGTATAGTCTGGTATTCGGCAGGATTTTTATCTTTGCTAAAAATAAAAGAAAAAGCAATTAAATTTTCAATAGTTCGTTTACCTAATCTAAAGCCACTGAGAATAATGCAAATCCGATTAGTTCTTTTCAGTTTATCTTTCTTATTTCCACTTATGAATTTCGCCCAAAGCGAATCCGGAACTACCTATGCGTTTTTGAATTTGCCCTATTCTGCACGAAGTATTGCATTGGGAAGTAATTTTTTAAGTATAACCGACGGAGATATGAATCTGGCCATTGAAAATCCATCGCTTATCAATGCGAATATGAACAACGAAATTCATCTGAATTTTGTAGAATATTTTTCGGATATCAATTATGGTTCTGTAAGTTACGGAAAACGTTTCGAAAAATTAGGAACTTTTGTGGCCAGCTTGCAATTTATCGACTATGGCGAATTTGCCTATGCTATGGAAACTGGAGAGCTTTACGGCACATTTTCTGCAGGCGATTATGCCGCAAGTATTGGCTGGAGTCGTGCTTTAGACAGCACTTTTTTCATTGGCGCGAATCTTAAAACCCTCTATTCTTCTTACGAATCATACAATTCTTTTGGCGTGGCTGTTGACGTGGCGGCCACTTATTGGCTTGCCGACAGAAAGTTGAGTACGAGTATTGTTTTCAGAAATATCGGTACGCAAATCAAACCCTATACGCCAAATTCCAGAGAGCCTTTGCCATTTGAGATACAAGCTGCATTTTCAAAAGAATTGGCTCATTTGCCGCTGCGATTTTCGCTCGTATTAAGCAACTTACAAAAATGGGATCTGCTCTATACAGATGTATTTTCTCAGCAAACCGCCGCTTTGAGCGGAACAGATGTGCCTGCCGAAAAAGCAGGTATCGACAAATTTGCTGACAATTTAATGCGCCATATAACCGTTGGAGCTGAAATAAAACCTGTGAAATCGCTGAGTTTACGTTTGGGCTACAACTATTTAAAAAGAAAAGAAATGACTATTCCAAGTCGGTTGTCGACCGTAGGATTTTCGTGGGGTTTTGGAATTCATATCTATAAATTTCAGATCGATTATGCGCGAAATGCGCAACATTTAAGCACTTCGCCCAATTACATTAGTATATCCACAAATCTTGGGCAATTTTAATTTGTTTGTCGGACGACGACCTATGCCCTATTCATTCTGAATGATTACCGAATTTTCAAGGCAAATGAGTCTTGTAAAAAGCGGCCTTGATTTAATTCTTCTCACCGAAAAATTTCATTGTTAGACGAAATTGCATCAAGAATTTTGAAATAGCCAAGCGACCGAACGGTCTGACTTTGTGCATTCAATCCGTTTTAATTATCAAAAAAGCTTTGAATTAGATTAAGTATTTCTTATTTTTGGACTTTAAAATTCTAATAGTCGAAAAGCTGAGAAATATGGCCAACAAATTAAAAGTCAAAGAATTAATCATTGAAGTTGCTCGTGATGTTTTTAGTCGATATGGTTACAAAAAAACCACTATGGACGATATAGCCATTGGAGCGAGAAAAGGAAAAAGCTCAATTTATTACTATTTCAAGAGCAAAGAAGAAATTTACGAAGCAGTTGTGGATACTGAATCGAATATTTTGTTCAAAGAAATCTACAATCAGATTGAGCAACCTGTGGCTGCAAACGAAAAATTCAAGCTGTATGTTTTTACCCGAATGAATAAGATTCGGGAGTTAAGCAATTTTTACGAAGTAATGAAAAATGAATCTTTGTATCAATTGGATTTTATCATGGAATTGCGCAACAAATACAATGCACACGAGATTGCTATCTTGCAAAACATTCTGAATGAGGGTGTAAAAACCCGAGAATTTTCAATTCAAGATCCGGAACTTGCAGCCATTGCTTTGGTAACAGCCATTAAAGGTCTAGAAGCCCCTTTGTTGATCAAAGGAGAGAAAAGAAATCTGGAAAAGAGAATCGATTATGTAGTGCGAATTCTTTTCTATGGAATAATGCGGCGATAAGCCTTATTTCAACAAACCTGTTCGCTCATTAAAATCTTCTATCAACTCGTCCCATCTTTGGGTTTGATGAAAAACTTTATCCCAAATTAACCGATCGTACCACATTTGGTTCAGCTCATCCAAAGGCTTTGCTTGCTGTTCAATCCAGGTAAAATATTTTAGATTATGAATGGATTTTTGATCTAGATAGTTCAGCTCTTTCATATTGTCGGTCGATTGTCCTTTCAGTGCCACTTCGTCGTCGATGGCAGCCTGAAAACTCGTGTATTTTCCGCGTTCCGCATTCAATTCATCCAATCTACTTCCATACATTTCGGCCGAATCCGTTGCAACTGTAAAGATGACATCGTCTTGGTTGTATTCAAAATATTTGGCTGTTTTGATAGCGGAAAGCAAATTGGCTACACTGCTTACTCCTAAGAGAGGCAGTTTTTCAATCAACTCACTATCAATACCTTTCGATTTCAAATACGCCTGACCTTCTTTTTCGTTAAACATACGAAACAAGCGCATTGTATCTTCATCGTCGATGGCGGTTACCACGTTTGTATTTTTCACATTGTGCACCCAAGGAACATGTTTATCGCCAATTCCTTCAATACGATGTCCACCAAAACCATTTCTCAACAAAGTAGGACATTGCAAAGCTTCCGAAGCAACAACTTGCACCTGAGGATGAAGTGTTCTCAAAAAATCGCCCGCAGCAATTGTGCCGGCCGATCCTGTTGCTGATACATAGGCAGAAAAACGCGATTTTTCAGATTTTATCTCCTCATAAACTTCCTGAATGGCTTTCCCGGTTACATTGTAATGCCAAGCAGGATTTCCAAACTCGTCGAATTGATTAAAAATGATGGCATCTTTTCGATTTTTGCGAATATCCCAACACTTGTCGTAAATTTCTTTCACATTCGATTCACATCCAGGAGTTGCAATCACTTCAGCACCAATTTCTTCCAACCATGTAAAACGCTCTTTGCTCATTTCTTCGGGCAAAATAGCTACGGCTGTTACATTCATCAGAAACGAATCGAAAGCGCCGCCTCTGCAATAATTTCCGGTAGAAGGCCAAACGGCTTTATGATAGGTAGGATCAAATTGACCGGTAATGATTCGTGGAGCTAAACAACCGTAGGCAGCACCAACTTTATGCGCTCCGGTAGGAAAATATTTTCCCAATATCAAAACTATCTTTGCTTCTACACCACTGATTTCTTTTGGGATTTCCAAATAATTAACACCGCCAAAACCGCCACCAAATTCAAATGGCTCGTTTTTCCAAGTGATTCGAAATAAATTCAATGGATGATTGTCCCACAACCCAATGGATTTTAACTGATTAACAATTTTCTCGGGAATCAAGGACGGATTTTCCATCTGCTTGAAGGTAGGAAGAATAATTCCTTTTTCGCGATATCGTTTTACTGCTTTCTCTAGTACTTCGGGGTTGGTTACCTTGTCAATTATTTCTATCATAGTTTAAAATTTGGGGCTGCTAAGGTAGAAAAAATTGAAACACGAAACACTTCAATTACAATTCGCACATCTACTTAGCAATCAAAAAAATAAATATTTTTTTTGACGATCTACATACCAACCGGTCGGTATAGTTTTATATTTGCACAATGAATACACACGATTTGATTATCCAAAATAGTTTTGTTTTATTTCTTCGCCATGGAGTGAAAGAGATAAGTATCAATGAAATAATAAAATCGTGTGGTTTATCAAAAGGAGCTTTTTACCATCATTTCGAAAGCAAAGAAAAAGTCTATATGGACGTTCTGGATCGCTTTTTCTTTTCCTATTTTCAAAAACAAAACGTTTATTACTCTTCTGAGATTTTGATAGACGAAAAACTTGATCGGTTTATAAACAGCTTTCTTTCTCCTTATCAAGAGATAGCCGATTTGTTAAAGGAAGATCAATTGACCTCTTATTTTCGGTATTTGTTTCAGGCGGCGGCCACGTATCCAGATATTAGAATAAGAGTGAACAAGCATTTTTATCGGAAGGGCTATTATCTTTACCAGATTATAGAAACAGGAAAAGAAACCGGCGAAATAAGGCATTCTATTGATGCAGAGATGGCTGCCCGCCAGTTGATGAATATTATTATTGGAGTAACCATATTAGAAGGAATCAACACCATGGAAGCTCTGAAAAAACAGATACGATTGGTTATTTTTGATTATTATTCACTCATCAAAGAAACTCATTAGCATGGAAAATAAATTCGATGCCATTTTGGCGAAACAAAAAGTTTTTTTCGATTCCAACAAAACAAAAGAAATTGGTTATCGGCAAGCTCAATTATCAAAATTATCGAATCTACTGAAAGACAACGAAATACAGTTGAGCGAGGCGCTTTACAAAGATTTCAAGAAGTCGGCTTTTGAGACCTATGAAACGGAACTAGCCATTTTGTATCACGAAATTAAATTGGCCATTCGCAAACTCAGTAAATGGTCGAAAACAAAAAGAGTCTGTAACGGACTGAGCAATTTTCCGGGAAAAAGTTTTATAAAACCAGAGCCTTTTGGAAATATATTGGTTATTGGTGCTTGGAATTATCCTTATCAATTATCGGTATTGCCTGCTGTATCGGCGCTTGCCGCAGGGAATACGGTAATTATCAAACCCAGTGAACTTTCGTTGAATGCCTCGAATGCTCTTGCAAAAATTATCAACGAAAATTTTGATGCGCAAATTTTGCACGTGATTGAAGGCGGTATTGAAGAAACAACAGAATTATTAAAGCATCCGTTCGATTCAATTTTTTATACAGGCAGCACGGCAGTTGGAAAAATTGTAATGCGAGCAGCATCCAACAACTTAACCCCTATTACACTAGAGCTTGGCGGAAAAAGTCCGGCCATTATTGAAAACGATGCCAACCTTAAAATGGCAGCAAGAAGAATTGTTTGGGGCAAATTCTTGAATGGCGGACAAACCTGTGTTGCTCCGGACTATTTATTGGTAGATCAGAGGGTTAAAGAAGTATTGCTTCAGGAAATAAAAGCTCAAATCAAAACCATTCATGGCGAAAATCCCAAGAATAGTGAAGCCTTTACTCGAATTATAAACGGACGTCATTTTCAACGATTAATCAAACTCATCGACAAGCAACAAATTAGTATTGGAGGCGAAACGGATGAACACGAATTGTACATTGCGCCCACGGTGCTGGAAAATATCAGTTTCGAAGACGAAGTGATGCAGGAAGAAATCTTTGGTCCCATTCTTCCCATTATCACCTACACCGATCTAGATTGGGCGATTGCACA
>DYSK01000106.1 GCA_020718315.1 Draconibacterium orientale | reverse complement strand
AATACCCGGTAAATCTTTTTAATGAAAGCGATTGGAATCCGATTTTTGAGTTCTATTACAATCAAATGACAAAACTCGAAACCTGGTTTGAGGAATATAAAGACATTATCAAAATGAATGAAGAACAAATCTTCGATGAGGAATAAAAAAAATAGCTTATGAATAGTCTGGAACAATTAAAAAAATACACAAAAGTAGTGGCCGATACCGGCGATTTTGAATCGATAAAACAGTTCAAACCGCTCGATTCTACCACAAATCCATCCTTGATTTATGCCGCTTCGCAAGATCCGAAATACGATTATTTGATTGGCGATGCCATTTCGTACGGACAAGCTCGCTCCAAAGACAAAAAAGCGCAACTGAGCTATTGTATGGATCGTTTGGCAGTTAATTTTGGTTTAGAAATATTGAAAGTAGTGCCCGGCAGAGTTTCGACCGAAGTGGATGCACGCCTTTCGTTCGATACCAAAGCAACTTTGGAAAAAGCGCGCTTTCTAATCCGACTTTATGAATCGTCGGGCATTCCTCGCCAACGAATTTTAATAAAAATTGCCTCCACTTGGGAAGGAATCAAAGCGGCGGAAGTTTTGGAAACAGAAGGAATCCATACCAACCTAACCTTACTTTTCAACAAAGCACAAGCCATTGCATGTGCCGAAGCCGGAGTTCAACTTATTTCACCATTTGTAGGCCGAATATTGGATTGGCATAAAAAAGACCGTGGCATCAGCCATATCGAAGCCTCAGCAGATCCAGGCGTGCTCTCCGTAGCCGAAATTTTCAACTATTACAAAAAATTCGATTACAAAACCGAAATCATGGGTGCTAGCTTTCGGAATATCGGTGAAATTATCGAGTTAGCCGGCTGCGATTTGCTCACCATTTCGCCTCAATTATTGGCCGAATTGGAATTATCGAACATTGAAATTGAAGCCAAGCTAAATGTGGACCAAGCTAAATCGCAAGAAATCGAAAAAATCAATCTCGACGAAAAAACGTTCCGTTGGTTGCTCAACGAAGATGCCATGGCCACGGAAAAATTAGCCGAAGGAATTCGTAAATTCAGCGCCGATTTAGTAAAACTGGAAAATTTTATTGCCTCAAAACTATAAAAAATCATGCGCATAGATATTCTCAGCATCTTTCCCGAAATGTTCGAAGGCCCTTTTCATCACTCCATCATCAAACGAGCAATGGAAAAAGGTTTGGTAGAAATTCAGATTCACAATATCCGGGATTATGCCTTGAGCAAACATAAAAATGTGGACGATTATCCCTACGGCGGCGGTTCGGGAATGGTGATGATGGCCGAGCCAATCGCTATGGCCATTGACGACTTAAAAAGCAAATTCACCTACGATGCAATTATTTTTCTGACTCCTGATGGCGAAGTTTTCAATCAAAAAACGGCCAACCACTTTTCGTCGTTCAAAAACCTACTTCTGCTTTGCGGTCATTACAAAGGAATTGATGAGCGCATTCGCGAAAAATACATCACGCACGAAATCAGCATTGGCGATTACGTTTTGTCGGGTGGCGAATTGGCAGCCATGATACTTACAGATGCATTAATTCGCTTAATTCCGGGCGTATTGGGCGACGAAACCTCTGCCCTTTCCGATTCTTTTCAAGATGGCTTCCTATCGCCTCCGGTTTACACACGTCCCTCCGATTTTAAGGGAATGAAAGTGCCCGACATTCTGCTTTCGGGAAACGAAAAATTAATTGCCGAATGGAAATTTCAACAAGCCATTGAAAGAACACGAAGCCGTAGGCCGGATTTGCTTCAAAAAGATGACATTTAATTTTTGATAATAAAATATTTTTCTATTTTTGAAATTTTGCAACTATTTATTAAACAGATATATACTGAACATTTTGAATGAAAAGAAAAGAAAAATAAAATTGACAAAAATTAATTTCTTAAATTACTTGCACAAAATAAATTATTAGCCATATATTTGCACTCCTTTTTAGAAATAGATAAAACACAATATAATGAGTAAGTTAGATCTTATAAAATTCGTTGAGGATTCAATAGAAAAGAAACAATTTCCTGCATTTAAGGCCGGAGATACTGTTACTGTAAAGTATAAAATTAAGGAAGGAAACAAAGAGCGTATTCAAAACTACCAAGGCGTTGTGATCCAACGTTCAGGAAGTGGCGCTACCGAAACCTTCACTGTTCGCAAAATTTCAAATAACGTTGGTGTTGAAAGAATTTTCCCTTTCTCCTCTCCAAATATCGATGATATAGAAGTAAATCGCCTAGGTGTTGTACGCAGAGCACGCATTTACTATTTAAGAGGATTGAAAGGCAAGAAAGCACGTATTAAAGAAAGAAGAGTTTAAGATTCTTCTATTCGCAAATAAAAAACTTCGACCACTCGAAGTTTTTTTTTACATTTATTTTTCGGTATTCAAAAAACAAAAAGAGTCATGTCTGATGAAAATATAACCCAATCGAAAAGCGTTCTCGAATTGATTACCGTTGCACATGAATATTGTTTATTCATAGAAAAAATAGAAGCTTATTCGAAAGAGGATATTTTAAAATATTTTCAAAAAATAATTCCGCTGCTCTATCTGAAAGGTTCTTTAATTCCTGCCATTGAAGTCACAGACGATGCCTATCTCGAACGCTTTGTTACGCAAGAAACTTGGGAAATCGTTTTTAACGAGCTTCGCAACAAATTGAATGCAGAGGATGAATATTGGGTTTTGGAATATGCTGATAACTCGGAAGCAATAAAAGCAAGCATTGCCGACAATCTTACGGATGTGTATCAGGATTTAAAAGATTTCCTGATTCTCTATTCCAAAAACACGCAAACTGCCCGAGAGAATGCTGTGAATGAATGCAAAAATTATTTCGAAACCCATTGGGGTATCCGATTGGTAAATGCCGCCAAAGCCATTCATCTACTATTATTCAAAAAGCAGGACTAATTCGCTCGCAAAGCATATTCTCACATCCCAATAAGTGGGTATTTTGCTTCAATATAAAAGCCAATCAAAAGCATTAAGCTATTTTTGCAGCACATGAGCACAAACAACGAATGAAATCACTCTTTGACCTTACCCAAGGCGAATCCGGCATTGTAGTTAAAATAAAAGGCCGTGGTGCGTTTCGCAAACGCCTTATCGAAATGGGATTTGTGGTGGGCAAAAAAGTGACTGTCGTAAAAAAAGCGCCACTGCAAGATCCCATCGAATATCAGATAATGGGATACGACATTTCATTGCGTGCTCAAGAAGCAAAAATGATTGAAATTATTTACGAACACGAGCCTGGAAGAATCAAACAAAACGATTTCCGGGGGACATTCGACAATGAAGGTTTAAAAAGAGGTCGCATTCGAAAAGATAAAATCATAAACGTTGCTTTAGTAGGAAATCCAAACAGCGGGAAAACCAGTTTGTTCAATTTCGCTTCCGGCTCCAAAGAACATGTTGGAAATTACACCGGAGTAACTGTTTCGGCCAAAGACGCTCACTTTTATCAGAATGGTTATCAATTCAATATTGTAGATTTACCGGGGACCTATTCCATTACCCATTACACACCGGAAGAACTTTATGTAAGAAACTATATTTTCGAAAACATACCTGATGTGGTAATCAATGTAGTTGATTCATCAAGCCTCGAACGAAATTTATTTCTGACCACCCAACTCATTGATATGGATATCAAAGTGGTGATCGCCTTAAATATGTGGGACGAACTAAGTAAACGCGGCGATCAGTTTGATTATGTTTCTTTAGGAAAAATGATTGGCATTCCGATGGTTCCAACTGATGGGAGACGCGGACAAGGATTGAAAGAGCTTTTCGACACCATTATTGGGGTTTTTGAAGATAAAAACAAAATTGTCCGTCATATTCATATCAATTATGGACTTGCGATTGAAGATGCAATAAGCGCGGTTCAAAGTGAGATAAAAAAGAAAGAACACTACAATTTAACGGATTTGATTTCATCGCGGTTTTTAGCCATCAAATTGCTGGAAAACGATCGTGTAACAATCAACCGCATCAACGAATTAGTCCATGCAGATCGCATAAAGCACGCAACAAAAAAAGCGCAACAATCATTGCGAAAATCGTTCAATGAAGACACTGAATCGCTGATTGCAGATGCTAAATATGCTTTCATTGCCGGCGCATTAAAAGAAACCTTGAAACCAGGACCAAGTAGAAAATGGGAAAACGTACACATTATTGATGCTTTCCTAACAAGCAAAATATTCGCATTTCCTCTTTTTTTGGCATTTATGTGGGTCATGTTTTACACCACATTTCGGCTCGGCGAATTCCCAATGAATTGGATCGATTCCGGGGTTTCGTACTTAATGAATTTTATTGGAACATCTATGCCAGCCGGAATGCTGAAAGATTTACTGATAGACGGAATCATTGGAGGTGTAGGCGGCGTTATTGTATTCTTACCCAACATTCTCATTCTTTTCTTTTTCATCAGCTTGATGGAAGATACAGGTTATATGGCACGTGTTGCTTTTATCATGGATAAGTTGATGCATAAAATTGGTTTGCATGGTCGGTCGTTTATTCCATTATTGATGGGTTTTGGTTGCAATGTTCCTGCAATAATGTCCACCAGAACCATCGAAAATCACAATGATCGATTGCTCACAATGCTCATCAATCCATTTATGTCGTGTTCGGCTCGTTTGCCGGTTTACATCTTGATTATTGGCGCATTTTTCCCTACTTATGCCGGAACAGTTTTATTTAGCATTTATGCCTTTGGAATTTTGGTAGCCATTTTGGTGGCTATTCTGTTTAAGAAAACCCTTTTCAAAACCGAGGAATCGCCATTTGTAATGGAATTGCCACCTTATCGGATTCCTACTTTGCGAAATACGGTAAAGCACATGTGGTTTAAAGCCAAGCAATATTTGCAAAAAATGGGAGGAATTATCTTAGTTGCTTCTATCGTTATTTGGGCGGCAGGATATTTTCCTAGAGAAATAGAATTTAGTAAAAATTACGACGATCTGATTGCCAATGCTCAAAACACCTACGAAAACAAAATAATTCAAACTCCGGGATTGAACGAAAGCGAATATCAATTGCTGAATCTAGCGCATCAAAAAGAAGTACATTCCTTTGAAATAGCCAAAGAAAGCGAACGACAAGCCAATAGTTATATTGGGCAAGTAGGCCGATTCATAGAACCAGCGATAGCTCCTTTAGGATTTGATTGGAAAATGGGTGTGAGTTTACTTGCCGGCGCTGCAGCAAAAGAAATTGTGGTGAGTACCATTGGCGTGCTTTACCAAGCCGACTCTGAATCCGAGACGGAAGTTTTGACGCATCGCTTACAGAACGCAAAATATGAAAGCGGAAAGCGAAAAGGCGAACTTATCTATACACCTTTGGCGGCCATTTCATTTCTAATTTTCGTTCTGATTTATTTCCCGTGTATTGCAGTTGTTGCTGCCGTAAAGCGCGAATCAGGAAGCTGGAAATGGGCTGCATTTCTGGTAGTTTACTCCACCGGGCTCGCCTGGATACTCTCTTTTCTAACTTTTCAAATTGGAAGCTTAATTCTATAAACTATGTGGCAAGAAATCACCGTTTATCTCATCCTCCTCCTAACAACAATTCACCTTGTTTTGAAATCGATTGAATTTTTCAAGCCGCAAAAAAACTCGGCTGCTTGTTCAAGTTGCGCTTCCGGTTCCTGTGGCAGTTGTGCAATAAAAGTGGACTTCGATTCATTAAAACTAACCAACAAAGCCAAAACCCTGAACACCAGATCTTATAGTTCAAATAAATCGTGGAGCAAATAATTTTTGCGCATTTTTAGCCCAATCATTTCAATTATATTTATTTTTCTATATCTTTACCCTAATAAAACAAACACTTATGATCGACAAGGCTATTTTTGCTTCGAACTATGAAATTTTTGACAAAGAAGTTGTCAAGGAAATCATGACTATCTACGTCACCGAGTATCCTGAACGGATGGAAAAGCTTGAAGAGGCTATAATACAAGGTGATTTTGACCAAATATACAAAAGAGCACACAGTTTAAAAGGTGTTACGGCAAATTTCTTTGACAAAGAATCCGAAGAATTTGCGCGCGTCATCGAAGAAAAAGGACGCGCAAAAAACGGACAGGGTCTTTTAGCTGATTATAAATTGTTGAAAGCTTCTACAGATATTCTTGTTGTGGATCTTACAAAAATGAGCACGGAGTATTCTTGATTTGCCCTCAAAAATTCGACAACGTTTTAAAAAACCATATAAAATAAAAGGCCGAATAATTCGGCCTTTTTTCATTTTAGAACAAAGCGCGTTTTACGCTTTCATGATTTCTCTAATTTTAGCTTCCAGTTCGTCCGATAATTCCGGATTGTCCATAAGCAATGCTTTCACGGCATCACGTCCTTGTCCTAGTTTTGTATCGCCATAACTAAACCAACTGCCGGCTTTCTTAATAATTTCATATTCCACGCCCAAGTCCACAATTTCGCCGGTTTTGGAAATTCCTTCACCAAACATAATTTCGAATTCAGTTTGACGGAAAGGTGGAGCCACTTTGTTTTTTACCACCTTTACCCGAACACGTGTTCCAACAACATTGTCTTTGTCTTTAATGGTGGATATCTTACGAATATCTAAACGAATACTTGCATAAAATTTAAGCGCATTTCCTCCGGTTGTTGTTTCAGGATTTCCAAACATAACTCCAATTTTTTCGCGTAATTGATTAATAAAGATACAAGTAGCACCTGTTTTGCTAATCGTTCCGGTGAGTTTACGCAGCGCTTGCGACATCAAACGAGCCTGCAAACCCATTTTGGAATCGCCCATTTCTCCTTCAATTTCGCTTCGGGGAGTGAGAGCGGCAACAGAATCGATTACAATAATATCAATAGCTCCCGACCGAATTAAATTTTCGGTGATTTCTAAAGCTTGCTCGCCATTGTCGGGTTGAGAGATAAACAAGTTCTCAATATCAACACCCAATTTAGCTGCATAAAACCGATCAAAAGCATGTTCAGCATCAATAAATGCAGCTATACCTCCGGCTTTTTGGGCTTCTGCAATGGCATGAATAGCCAAGGTTGTTTTTCCTGACGATTCCGGGCCATAGATTTCGACTACTCTT
>DYSK01000105.1 GCA_020718315.1 Draconibacterium orientale | reverse complement strand
GGATTGTTCAATATATTTCGAAAAGTTTGCCAAAAAAACGGATTGCAAGATTGTTGAATTCCATTCTCAAGCGACAAAGGCGTCATGTGGTTGTGCGTACATTTAATCGGTAGAGAAGATTTTCCCTGACAAGAAAAATAAGTATCAGGAGTAATGGCATTTTCTTGAAGAGCAACCAATGCATTCACCATTTTAAAGGTGGAGCCGGGAGGATAAGTAGCCATGAGGGCTCTATTATACAATGGCTTTAAGCTGTCGTTCAACAATTTATTGAAATTTTCGCCTCTTTTTCGGCCCACCAAAAGGGCGGGATCGTACGTAGGACTTGAAATCAAGGCCAATATTTCGCCTGTAGAAGGCTCAATTGCAACGATACTTCCCAATTTATTTTTCATCAACAATTCGCCGTAAGCCTGCAATTCGGCATCCAAACCGGTAAACAAATTTTTTCCGGGATGAGCTAAAGTATCAAATTTACCTTCTTTGTAGCTTCCTTTTTTACGATTAAAAACATCCACCATTACAAACTCAATTCCTTTTTGTCCGCGTAAATCAGCCTCGTAAAAGCGCTCTAATCCGTTTTTCCCTATGTAATCGCCCGAAGAATAATAATTATTGCGTTCTATTTCGCGCGGATTCACCTCTCCAATATCGCCAAGATTCAACGCTCCGATAGGATATGGATAATAACGTAAAGTTCTTTTTTGGGAATAGAACCCCGGAAACTCGTGCAACGATTCTTGCAAATAGGCAAAGTCTTCTTTGGAAAGCTGTCCGACAAATAAGGAGGCTTTATAAGACGAATATTTTCGGGCTTTTTGATAAAATTCTAAAAACTGAGCTTTTGTGATATCCAATAAATTACAAAACCGAAGCGTATCCATTCTTCCCACTTGATTTGGTGTAATCAATATGTCGTAAACCACATGATTGGCCACCATCACTTTGCCGTTTCTGTCTAGAATCAAACCACGCGAAGGATAAATAGTTTCTTTGCGGATTACGTTGTTCTGAGCCGACAGAATGTACTTGTCTTCAATTACTTGTATATAAAACAAACGCAAAAGATAAACCGCGCCAATAACAAGGAAAATGCTGATTATAACATATTTTCTTTTGGAGTAATTCGATTTCACAAAAACGCTGTTTTTTTGCAAAGCTAATGAAATATAGCGCAAATGAAACCAACAAAAGGAAAGAAAAGGAAAGCCAGCCAGTGTCGTTTTGCATAGCACAGCAATGAAAGAGCAAGCAAACGGTTTTTCGCTTTTGCACGAAAAATAATACCCTAAAAATAAATTCTTGTTTTGGAAAATGGTCAACAGAAATGATTGTTTCATTGTCGGATTAAATTGTATTTTCGTATTATGAGAAATAGCTCCATTATTGGCTTCCGTATTTTTTCCTTTTTTGCAGTGGTATTCCTTACGCTTAGCTTTGCGATAAACCAAAGACAACATCTATCAGAAGATGAAATTTTTGATAGTTTACAAAACAGCGTCTTTGATTTTTCTGACGAAATAAGCACGACTCTAGATGCTTATGCCGGAATTCTAAAAGAGAAGGGCGTTGCCGAGTTCGAGAAACAAGTGTTGGAATTTCCGGGAGAAGGAGCCGAAAACCTTTCTTTTTTTCTTTATAAAGAGCATAATTTGGTTTTTTGGACCAACAACAAGCTTTTGATTCCTAGCTCAGATAGTTCGATTACAAACGAGCGAATAAATTGTCAGAAAATAGGTCCTCATTGGCTGATTATGCAAACCAAAGCTTTTGATAACTATACGCTCTTATTAGCGAAGATTTTGCATGTAGATTATGCTTTACAAAACGAATTTCTGCGCGATCAATACTTAGACTATTACGGTGTTCCTACTGATTTAATTTTTTCGACGGATAAAAAGGCGTATAAAATTACTGATCAAGAGGGGAATTTTATGCTGTCGTTCGAATTTAACCAAAACGGACAGCCATTGGGCAAGATGCCCTATCTATTGTTTTTCGTCTTTCTGCTTTCCTTTGTGTTTTTTGCTTTGAGTGTTGATGCCGGCCTGAAAGTCTTTGAAAAAACAAAGTCGAGCCTAAAGCGAAATGTGGTCTTCATCGTTTTTACGGGCTTTTATTTATTGTTTTTTTATTGGATTCATTTCCCTGCTACTTTGTATAAAAGTCCTCTTTTTCAGTCGCAGCTGTATTCCAATCTGACTGTTTATTCCGCTTTAGGCGAAATATTTTTGGTAAGCATTTGGCTGTTGACAAGTATATTGTTTTTCATCTATTACAACAAACTGAATCCGCTCCATTTAAAAAGTGCACTTATTCGCTTTTTTTCGACGGCATTTGTGTTTTTGCTGCTTTTTGGTGCATATTATGGCATTTATCGGTTGTTGATTAGCTTTGTTTTAGATTCGCAAATAAACCTCGACATAACGGCCATTACCAAACTCAATTTTTTCAGCTATACTGTATTGGCTTTGGTTATGATGCTTCAATTGAGCTGGTTTTTTTTGAGTAAAAAGTTGATTTTTTTCCTTATCGAAAGCCTAAAAAATAAATTCATTTTCTTTTTTCTTGTCTTTGTATTTTCGCTTGCCTTTGGTTTTCTGCCCAATCAACAAGCGCCCATCAATCAGTTCAATCAGCTTTTTCTTTTTCTGTATTTTATTTCGCTGTTTTATCTCTACACGCGACAGTTTAAGAATGCCTTTTGGCAAAATGTATATTTCCTCATCTTGTTTATTTCTATAAGTGGCGCGTATTACAACGATTTAACAAATCAAAAAGAAGAGTTGGTTCGAAAAGCGGGTTTATCGACCTATTTATTGAAAAACGATCCTTTGTTGGAAAACCAATTCTTAACGCAAAAAAACAAAATCATTTCGGATACACTGCTGCTTTCCCAAATTCAAAACAGGAACTTTTCGAACGATTCTTTAATTGAATTGATCAAAGAAAAATATTTCATAGTGGCAGCAAAAAATTATGAAATAAGCATGGTGTTTTGCGACAATGAGAGTCGTCTTTTTCTTATGCCCCAAGAGCTTGAAACGCCTTGTTATCCATTTTTCGACGAACGAATAAAACAAGCCGCTTCGGTGATTGAAGAAAATTCGCTCTATTTGGTCGATCAGCATTTTAGAACAAAAAATTACATTGGCATCATCGAATTTTCTACCTTAAATCAAGGCAAGATCAAACTTTTTATCGAATTTCTTTCAAAATATCAACCAAAAGAATTGGGTATTCCGGCTATGCTCACCGAAGCAAAAAATTGGGATCTGACTTTTTTTAGCAATTATTCCTACGCGTATTACTACAACGACGAATTGAGCGAATGGTTTGGTGATTACGATTACAAACAAAATTTAGAATCCTATGCGCCGAATATTGTTGCCGACAACGCCTATTTCTCCCTCGAAAACTATTCTCATTACATATATGTTCAGAACGATAACAATGTACTGATTGTGAGCAAGCCCGAAATTAGCGGACTGAAAAAATTGGCGTCGCTGGCTTTTCTGTTTCTGTTTTATAGCTTGAATATTGGCGGTGTTTTTCTGCTCATTTTTTTAAGCCGAGATTTGTCGCAAATCAACTTGGGCTTTCAATCGCGCTTGCAAATAAGCATGGTTGCCATTCTTTTGTTTTCGTTTTTCTCTATTGGATTGGCAAGTTTATATTATTTGTATTATCTAAACAACGAAAAAAACAAGAACGTTTTGATGGAGAAATCGCACTCGGTATTGATTGAGCTAGAGCACAAAATAAAAAACATCGACGACGAATCCGAAAACAATTATGCCTATCTGGGAAATTTGTTGCTCAAGTTTTCCCAGGTTTTTTTTACCGACATCACTTTATACGATTTAAACGGAAAGTTAATCGCCAGTTCACGTCCACAGCTTTTCGATTCCGAATTGCTGTCTCGTCGCATCGACCCGACGGCTTTTTACAACTTGGATATTTTAAAGAGTTCTTCTTTTTTGCAAATCGAACACATTGGGCTGCAAGAATTTTATTCGGTTTATATCCCGTTTCGCTCTGCCGATAATAAAACAATGGCGTATTTAAATCTGCCTTCTTTTGCCAAGCAAAACGAATTGGAAAAAGAAATTTCAGGCTTTTTGGTAGCTTATCTGAATATTTATATGTTTTTGATATTGCTCACTTTAGCATTGGGACTTCTCATTTCCAATTATTTGTCGATTCCTTTAAAGCTTTTGAAAGAAAAAATCCAACGTCTTCGATTGGAAGCGCCAAACGAAAAAATTGAATGGAAAAAACAAGACGAAATTGGGGCTTTAATATTGGAATACAATCGAATGGTTGATGAGCTGGAAGAAAGTGCCGAAAAATTGGCTCGTTCGCAAAGGGAATCGGCCTGGCGCGAAATGGCACAGCAGATTGCTCATGAAATTAAAAACCCGCTTACACCTATGAAACTAAATATTCAATATTTAGAAAAAGTATGGAAAGAAGGTGGTGATGATTTCGATAACAAATTGAGTCGCATTTCGAGCAATATCATCGAACAGATCGACAGTCTTTCCGAAATCGCTTCCCAATTTTCGAATTTCGCCGCCATAGATCAGGGCAAAAACGAAATAATCGCGGTGAAATCTGTTTTAATAAGTTCCATTGATTTGTTTTCGGGCCACCATCAAATGCGTTTTGAAACGGATTTCCCGGCCGAAGAAATCTTCCTCTATGCCGATCGCAATCAGTTTCTTCGCATTCTAAACAATTTGCTTAAAAATGCAATTCAATCAATCGCTGAAAACAAAAACGGTGTAATCAAGATCGCTCTTTTAAATTCCATAGAATCTTTCGAAATTCATATCGAAGACAATGGCTGTGGAATAACCGAAGCGGAAAAACCGCATATCTTTGAGCCTCGTTTTACCACAAAATCGGGGGGAATGGGTTTGGGTTTGGCATTGGTCAAAAAAATGGTTGAAAATGCCAAAGGATCCATTCATTTTGTTTCGGACGAAGAGAGTGGTACTCGTTTTGTAATTCTGTTTCCTAAATATAAAAAAGTATGAATTTCGATTTGATTATTTTGAGCTTATCCATGCTTTGGGCTTTGTATCATACCATTAAAAACAAACAGCTTTTTGGCGGGTTAATTGTACTTGGCCTCAGTTTGGGAATTGTTTTTGCTTTTCTTCGTATTGGCAATTCAGCACAAACCGGAGTCGTTATCTTCCTTTTGGCCGCCACAACGGCCTTGGTTTATGCGCTCTTATGGCAAAAATTTCGTTCAGCAAAGCAAATTGTCCTAGTCTTACTAATTTTTCCAATCTTGCTTTATTGGTTGTTTAAGCTCAATCATTTGCCCGGAACTGAATGGCTTCGATTTGGATTGTTTATTCCTTTTATCGCAGTTTCTTATGGGCTAATTCGTCACGTAAATCTAAAAAATGAATGGGGATTTATCGTGATTCTCTTGGCTGAAGCCTTTACACTTTTTTACCCAACACTCATTTAAAAACCAAAACCATGAATCAATCAAAATGGCGGCTCGATGGAAAAAGAGCCTTAATAACAGGCGGAACCAAAGGAATTGGATTGGCGATAGCCAATGAAATCCTCCAATTAGGAGGCGAAGTCTGTATTGTTGCCCGAAACCAAGAACTTATCAATCAGCAAATGGCCAATTGGGAAAGTCAGGGTTTCAAAGCCTTTGGCTTTGCTACGGATGTAAGTACAAAAAATGGACGCATCGAATTGTTTGAAGAAATCAAAAAAAAATGGAAAAACTTTGATATTCTAATCAACAATGTAGGGACAAATATTCGCAAAAAAGCCATCGAATTCACCTTGGAAGAATACGAATTTATTATGGCTACCAATATGACTTCGAACTTTGAGATGTCGCGTTTGTCTTATCCTTTTCTTAAAGATACGGGCAATGCCGCTATTGTAAGCGTGCTTTCTGTTGCCGGATTTACGCACTTACGTACTGGTCCGCCTTACGGAATGAGCAAAGCCGCTCTTCATCAACTCACAAAAAATTTGTCCATCGAATGGGCCAAAGACGGAATTAGAGTGAATGCCGTGGTGCCTTGGTACACCAAAACACCTTTGGTGGAGAGTCTTTTACAGAATGAGGCGTATCTTAAAGACATACTTGATCATACTCCAATTGGAAGAATTGCCGAAGCCGAAGAAGTTTCTGCTTTGGTGGCATTTTTGTGTATGCCGGCGGCGAGTTATATTACCGGCCAATCAATAGCTGTGGATGGCGGTTTCTTAATTCGAGGATTTTGATCAGTGAGACTTTAATTTTGTGAAGCAAAATTAATTAGTCGAACTTGACCCCGAGCGCAGCCGAGGGGGCTCTTTATTTCTATTGCTCTTTGAGATTTTAATTTCGAGAATGAACACTGATTAGGCGAGCTTATGAATAAGAATTTCCCAACAGCTTACGGAAAGTGATTTTTTCTTTTCATTTTTTTTACATTTGCCTTTTAGGGGAGTAGAATCATTATGCTTAACTTTGCCGCCCAAATTCTATCGAATGAACATACGAGAAGATCGTCAAAATAAACGCATAAAACCAGATTGGCTAAAGATAAAAGTGCCTTTTGGAAAAACATATCGCAATGTAAAAGAAGTCATCGAAAAAAATAAACTGCATACCATTTGTACCAGCGGCCATTGCCCAAATATGGAAGATTGTTGGGGAAGAGGAACGGCTACCTTGATGATTTTGGGCGATATTTGTACGCGAGCTTGTAAGTTTTGCGCGGTGAAAACAGGAAAACCTTTAGAAGCCGATTGGGAAGAACCAAAACGCGTTGCCGAATCGGTAGAACTGCTCAAACTGAATCATGTGGTACTTACTTCTGTTGATAGAGACGATTTAGAAGACGGTGGTGCAGCTATTTGGGCCGAAACGGTTCGTCAAATCAAAGCACGAACACCTCATGTAACAATAGAAACCCTCATTCCCGATTTTAAAGGAAAATACGAAGATCTAAAAACCATGATGGAATCCCGGCCAAATGTAATTTCGCACAATATGGAAACCACCCGAATTATGACGCCCCGATTGAGAAGTCTTGCAAAATATGACCGAAGTTTACAAGTCATCCAATGGATTTCGGATTTTGGCATTGTTTCCAAATCGGGAATTATGGTGGGAATTGGCGAAACAGAAGATGATGTACTGGAAACCATGG
>DYSK01000104.1 GCA_020718315.1 Draconibacterium orientale | reverse complement strand
AGTGGCTTGATCTTCGCCTGCTCTTTCATAGTGAATTGGCCTATTGGGATCCATTCGCCGCATCATTGCGGCTGCCGCCACAAAATTTTCGCCAAAACCCGCTTCGTTTCCCATGCTCCAAATGATTACAGAAGGATGGTTTTTATCGCGTTCCAGCATTCTCTTGATTCGATCGAGATGAGCTTCTTTCCACAACGGATTGTTTCCCAAAGTGCGCTCCGGCGCATAACCCATTCCGTGGCTTTCGATATTGGCTTCATCAATCAGATAGAGGCCATATTGATCGCACAGGTGATACCAATAAGGATCGTTGGGATAATGCGATGTTCGCACCGCATTGATATTGAATTGTTTCATCAAACGAACATCTTCCAACATCGATATGCGTGAAATCACATGAGCTGTTATGGGATCGTGTTCATGCCTATTTACGCCTTTCAGCAAAACAGCTTTTCCATTGACGAGCAATTGTCCGCCGGCAATTTTCACTTCACGAAAGCCAACATCAATAGCTGTACTTTCCAATGTTTTTCCGTTTTTATCCATCAAATTCAATATCAAGCGATAAAGATTCGGCTGTTCGGCCGACCATAAATCGGGAAAAGGCAATTGGATATTATCCATAAATCCCCTTTCGTTAGATTTCATTTTTAATTCCTTCAACAGAATATCGTGCTTATAAAGCTGTGCTTCCACCTGATAATCAGTATATAAAAATAGTTTATCGCTTTGCAATTCCAGTATTAAATTTAAAATCCCAAGACTATAATCGTTTCGTAAAAAAGGTTCTGCTTTAATATCACGAATAAAGGTTTTTGGGCGAGCCTGCAAAAACACATCACGTTCAATTCCACTTATTCGCCAAAAATCCTGACATTCCAAATAGGAGCCATCGCTCCACCGATACACTTCCACAGCAAGGAGATTATTTCCCTTCTTCAGGTATTTTGTGATGTTGAACTCGGCTGGCAATTTACTATCTTGACTATACCCAACTTTCTGACCATTTATCCAAAGATAAAAAGCCGATTTGACCGCGCCAAAAGTGATAAATATTTCTTTGTTTTCCCACTCTTTTGGAAGCTCAAATTGCCGGCGATACGAACCAACCGGGTTCCAATCGTGCCTCACAAAAGGCGGATTTGGTTTTTGGGTCCATTCGTAAGGATGATTTACATAAATGGGAATGTCGTAGCCTTGCAATTCCCAGTTGGAAGGAACCGGAATTTCGTTCCAATTCCGATCATCAAAATCCAAAAGGTAGAAATTCTTTGGACGTGCTTCGGGAAATTTCGACCAATAAAATTTCCACTTTCCATTCAACGAAAAATAATTTACAGAATGTTCGGCTTCCAGACTCATGGCATCAGAGGCGTTGGGAAAGGAATAAAAAGTGGCGTGTGCCTCTTCTTTATTTATTCCAAACACCTTTTCGTTTTCCCAGTCGGGGATATTCTTTTCTTGCGCAAAAGCAAGTTGAAAAAAATTGACAAGTAAACATATCCATCCCAATCTTAGTAAATACAATTTCATCCGTTTTTACAATTAAAAAAAGTTCAAATACAAGTTAATCAACGAAAATAAAGCAATAAAATACATCAAACCGGAGATGTCTTTGTATTTGGCAAGTGCTAATTTAACAATTACGTAAGTTACAAATCCAAACGACAATCCAACACTAATGCTATATGTCAATGGCATTAAAATCAACGTAAAAAAAGCGGGAATTGCTTCAGATAAATCGGCAAAATGAATATCCTTAAAATGTTTAAACATATAAACACCAACCAAAACCAAGGCAGGTGCAGTGGCAAACGACGGAACAATTCCAATCCATGAGGAAGCAAAAAGCATGAAAGCAAAAAGAAGCGCCGTAATGAGCGAAGCAAAACCTGTTCGCGCCCCATTGGCAATTCCGGTAGCCGATTCAACATAGGTTGTAGTAGTGCTTGTCCCCAACAAAGAACCAATGACGGTTGCAGCGGCATCGGCTTCGAGAACTCTGTCGATGAATCGAACATTTCCTTTAGAATCAACGAATCCTGCTTCATAAGAACAAGCAACTATGCTTCCAACAGAATCGAACAAATCGACAAACATAAAAGAGAAAACAGCTCCCATCAAGCTCCATTTCAAGGCCGACAAAATATCCAATTTAAAAAACAAAGGAGCCATAGATGGAGGAGCAGAGAAAAAAGCTTCAGGGCTTTTTATTTCTCCAAAAAAAAGTGCCAAGAGCGTGGTCAGTATAATTCCATAAAAGATAGCTCCATTCACTTTCCGAACAAGCATGACAGTAGTTAGAAATAAGCCAAAAAGCGAAATAAATAACGACTTTGAGAAAGTGCCCAAGCCTACAAGTGTAGCTGGATTATGAACTACCAAACCCATATTTTTGAATCCGATAAAAGCAATGAATAATCCTATTCCGGCACCAGTGGCTAATCGCAACGAAAGCGGGATTGCTTTTACAATGAGCGTTCGAAAACCACTAAAAGTCAAAATCAAAAACAAAATTCCAGAAAGAAAAACGACACCTAAGGCAGTTTGCCAAATTACGCCTTGCCCAATAACCAAACTATAAGTAAAAAAGGCGTTGATTCCCATTCCGGGAGCCATTGCAAAAGGCACATTGGCCCAGAAAGCGGCCAATAAAGTTCCAATTATGGTCGCCCAAATGGTAACAGAAATTAAAGCCGATTTATCCATTCCCGCTTCACTCAATATCGTGGGATTCACAAAAACGATGTAAGCCATCGTAAGAAAAGTAGTAGCTCCCCCCAAGATTTCTTTCTTGCAGGAGGTTTTTCGGGAATCAAATTCGAAAAATTTAGAAATCATGCCATCCAAACTTTGTTAATTTAGGAGCAAGTTAGCAAAAAAGCAGCATCTGACCAATTACAATTTCACTTCGACTCAAGAAATTGATTTGTGTTCATAATCTTTGCATACGCCTGCAGCGTTTGCAATGTGGATAAATGGACATCTTTCGCTGGAATAATGGTTCCTTTGTAGCTCAAATCCTTGGTGGCACATGCATCTGCAATTACAAAAACCACAAAACCAAAATCGTGCGCAGCGCGTGTAGCAGCCTCCAAACACATATGCGTTTGCATTCCCGACAAAACCACCGTATCTATCTGATTTTCTTTTAGATAAAATTGCAAATCTGTATTTAAAAAACTATTCATCTCCCGCTTGACGATCACTTTTTCGCTCGCCAAAGGTTCGACCAAATGGTAAATGTCGCTCCCAACTTCAGCTTGATGTTTGATATGGACAACCAATTGTTTTCGAGAACGAAAATTTTCCAAAAGAAGTGCCGCATTTTGAGCAGCCAATTCAGGTTCCACCAAGGCCGATCTTCCGCCCGGAAAATAGAAATCTTGAATATCGATCAGCAACAAGGCTGTTTTTGAAGGATTTTGCGCCATCAAAAAACCCGAAACGATGAACAGTAAGAACACAGCTATCTTTCTCATCCGTCTTCCAAATTAAAATAAATGATCAATAAAATTTTATTTGCTTAAATCGTAAAAACAAGCCTTGGGCGAATGAACCTTATTTTCTTTCACCAACGCTTTGATGGCTTTGTCCACTTCTTTTTTATCCACTCCGCTTTTTTCAGCTATTTGACCGCTTTTTAATGGCGTTCCGGCACTTTCGAGTGCTTGAAGAACTAAGGTTTTTATTTCCATGATGTATTTATTTTTTGTCGTACAAATATATTAAACTACGCGGATTCCTGATAAATTAGCTGTCTTCTTTTCTGCCAATCATCAAGAAAAGTGGATATTTCTTCAGTGTATCACCCACTTTTTTTTCAATTTCGTAACTCAGATGATCATATTCTACCCGAAATCCATTGTTCGATAAAATAACCCCAAGTTCTTTCCGATCGAATCCTTTGTGGCCGTCGAAATCGCCCTGATGAAAATGAAAAGAGCCATCTTCTGTCACCAAATCGGCAATACATAAAAAACCTCCCGGTTTCAAGATCGAATAAAACAGCTTTAAGATTTGGTTTAAATCAGCGATATGATGAAGCGTCATAAGCGTATAAATCACATCCTGCTTGTCGAGTTTCAAATCGTGTTCAAAAACATCAAGATGAAGCGGTTTGAAATTCTGAATGCCGGCTTTGGCAATTTTTTCTTTCAAAACATTTATCATTCCTTCCGAATTATCGACAAGGGTAATCGTATTAAAAGCGTCTTTCAACTGAAAGCTAAGCAATCCTGTTCCACAGCCAAATTCAAAAGCATCGAAAGTGTTATTTGGTTGAATGAAATCCGTTATTTCTTGTGCAATTCGCACAGCTCTTTCAACTTTCATTGGATCATTGTCCCATTCTTGAGCACGCGTATCAAAATTCGTTGTCATGATCTATCGTATTTATTTACAAATATTTTCTTTTGTTAAAACTGCCAGAATTGGCTCGCAATCCGTTTTTTGAACCCATACTGAAAACGAAGCGGAGCAAATTCGCAGTTTTCAATTTATTTCGATATCTCCCAAAACAATGCATCGCTAAAACGCTTCTTTCGTTTATCCAAGCACTTTTTGTGCAGCTTTCATTCCAGCCCCTTCCTCAAAAACAAAGCCTCCTCTTTTCAAAGAAACTTCGATAGCACTGATCGTTGACAGCGTATCGGCTCGATTGATGGAGCCCATGTGGCCAATACGGAAATACTCATTTTTGATGCGCGGCAACAAACCACCGGCCAATATTACTCCTTCCTGGTATACATTTGGCAAAAACTGATTGCCACTGATTCCATTTGGGTAATAAAGAGCCGACAGCGTTGAGGCAGAAATTTCTTCGCGCAAAGGGATCGATTTTAACCCTATGGCTTTAAAAGCTTCTCGAAAGGCTTTTGCCATTTTCTGATGACGAGCAAAACGATTTTCCATTCCTTCCTTCAAAATAATTTCTAGGCTTTTTTCCAGCGCCATCACCAAATTTACTGCCGGCGTTCCAAAATAGGAAGGATTGCCCAATTCATAGGCTTGCATGATGGGCAACCAATTTGCCCAATCGGAATAATAATTTGCAACGGGCGTTTTTCTGTTTTTCCATACTTCCATTGCTTTTTCAGAAGCAACCAAAAGTGCTAACCCGGGAGGAACACCAATAGCTTTTTGAGAAGCTGTTAGAACCACATCAATTCCCCATTCTTCTTGTCTAATTTTTTCTCCGGCCACAGAGCAAACGCCATCCAAAATACTTAACACCTTGTATTTTTGCGCGAGCGCAGCGATTGGCTTTGGATCGACAAATACAGCTGTTGAAGTATCTACATGCGTAAATGTCAATAATTTAAAGGAATTTTTCTTTAATTCGTTTTCAATCGTTTGCATAGAAACAACTTCACCCACTGGAGATTCCAAAACAGTCACTTCTGCCCCATAGCGCTTTAATAATTCGGCATAGCGCAGCCCAAAAAAACCACTCGAAATCACCAATGCTTTATCGCCTTTTTCAATCAGATTGGAACCGGCCATATCCATAGCCAAAGTTCCTGTTCCTGCCATAATAAAAGCTTGACCCCTTGGTGCCAGCCAAACTTCTTTCATCATTCGCAAAGCATTTCCAAAACTTTGAATAAAATTTGGCGCCACATGACTTGTTGTGGGCGCTCCCAACGCACTCAAAACCTCCGGTTCAAATTCTATTGGGCCTGGAATCATCAAAAGTTTTCTTCCTTTCATTTTTTTGGTTCTTTAGATGTTTGTGATATTTTTTTGCTTGAGCAATTCCAACAATTGAATTTTTACAGATTCTTCGAGTGGAAGAACGGGTTTTCGGGGCAATCCACCAAATAGCCCCAAACTATCCATGGCAGTTTTTAAGGCCGGAACTCCCCATTGAGCTGTAACGGCTGTATTGACAGGAATCATTTCGGCTTGCAAGCGTTGAGCTTCGGGAAAACTTTTATTCAGAAACAAATCCTGAATATCGATACATTGCTGTGGAGCAATATTCGCCAAAGCCACAATTCCGCCCACTGCGCCAACAGAAAATGCCGCCAGAATAAATCCGGCCGAACCGGCCAAAACCTGAAATCCCGGTTTTGCACGCCCAATAATTTCTGCTATTTTGGTAATATTGCCGCCCGAATCTTTTAGACCGATTATATTATTATGGTCGGAAATAGCCAAAATCTGATCTGCTGTCATATCAATGCCCGAATTGCCCGGCATATTGTAAATAATTACCGGAACAGTACAAGCATCGGCCACAGCATGATAATGCGCCACAAGTGCTTCTGTAGTCATTGCGCCTTTATAATAAAAAGGATTTAAAACCAAAACAGCATCCACTCCGACTTTTGCTGCAGCCAAACTCAAGCGAATAGTTTCACGGGTTGTTTGTCCACCTGTTCCGGCTAGCATGATTTTATCTTTTGGAATCGCTTTTCTACAAGCTTGAAAAACCTCCACTTTTTCGTCTTCGGTAAGGTGAACAAGCTCTCCGTTCGAACCCAAAACAAGAAAACCGGCTAAATCATATTGACACAAGGCTTGGATATTTTCTTGCATTTTACTAACAAGCAAATTTTCTTCGGCATCAAATGAGGTGGGTAAGGGTGGAAATATTCCATTCAAATTTATATTATTTCGCATAGTTTTGATTTTTAATATCCTTTTTCTTTTGAAACTTCATTTAAAAGCGAATCCCCTTTTTTCATTCGCCAATAATTTGCTACAATTTGGGGTGCAACTGTTTTAGGATTTGTAAGACTGGCAATGTGTGGCGTAATATGAATCTTTTTGTGTGTCCAAAAAGGATGTGAAATTGGCAAGGGTTCTTCTAAAAACACATCCAATGAAACTGATTCTATATGGCCTGAATCTAGCATTTCCACCAAATCATTTTCAAGCAAGATATCGCCCCTAGCAACATTAATTAATGTTGCTCCTTTTGGAAGCATCAACAGGGTTTCTTTATTTAACAAGGCTCTTGTACTTGGAGTACTCGGCAACAAGCAAACTAAGAAATCACTTTTTTGCATAAATTTTTTCAGTTCATTGTTTCCAACAAAGACTTCGGCCTTACAATTGTTTTTTTTACTTTGAGCCCAGCCATGAACCGAAAATCCCAAATTCATTAATCTATTGACGACATAATTACCAATTTCACCAACCCCCATTATTCCAATACGGACATCTTCGATGCGTTTGTACATTTTTGGTTCCCACTGATTTCGGAGTTGCAATTGCTTAAAATGACTCAGCCCACGCATTTGATTT
>DYSK01000103.1 GCA_020718315.1 Draconibacterium orientale | reverse complement strand
CCGATTCCCCAAATAAGAGGCTGTCGAACAAATCGTTAAAGGTTAAACACGGAACAATTTCGATTTCTTGGTTTCGGAAAAACCGACGTGTGGCAATTTCATGAAAAGCGCCACGAACACCTTGTATAGCAATCTTTTTTATTTTTTCCATATTTTGATAAATGAAAAAAGTCCTGAAAGATCAGGACTTTTGTTTTTTTTGACAGTTACAATCAGATTCGTCCTTTTATTTTTCAGCTTTTCGGAAAGCAAAACAAAAACCCAAAAACGAAATACATATTGAACGGTTTTTTTATGACAAATAGACACGAATTTTACTCGTCAAATCTACATTAATTTTTGATAGGCTTGCCACCAACGATCCGGAATATCGTCTTCCAAGGCAAATTCATAATCGGCCGGAGAACAGGGAACAAGATAATGTCGTTCGTATTTGGCTTTTATGGTGGCACTACAATCTACTTCCATCCACCATCGATCGCTTTTTTTACTTTTGTAAAACACCAATTCATCACCACGGCCACTCAGTTTTACCATGAATTTCTTATAATCGCTGCTATTTTTATCAACCGGAAAATCGTTTAAGCGGGCGTAAAACCCATCCACAAAATACCAAATCATCTGCGCAATTAAATGAGCGGTTTGTCCACCTTTGTCAAATTCCGGGTTGTATTCGTAAAAACCGATCGAAGTAAGCTTGTCGCTCAGTCCGGCATAGCGAGTAATTTGGCAAAGTTCTTCGCCATAAAATCCGTTTGGTGTTGCATTTGCATTTCCGGGAGCATCCGATTGGCGAATGGCTGAAATATCGATACTTATCATATCGGCATTGCGAACCATAGGTTCTACTTCTTCCATATTGGCTTGAACATTTCCCAAACGATAGGTATCGAAAAATAAATTTTTCATCAATTTTACGGCACTTGGATTTACAAAATAGCTTTGAAATCCCAAGTTGGTATAATTGAAAAGATAGTTTGGCTGATGCAAGATAATTTTTGAAAGATAGGAATTGGCGTTTAGTTCCGCTTCATTTTCGCCGAGATCGAACTGATTGTCGACGGCCACAATATTTATGATTTGGCCTAAATTTTCGTAGGCTTGATAGTTGGCGAAGGTCAAATCTTGGCTTCCACCGATGATAATTGGAATAATTTCGTTTTCCAGCAGATGAGCTACCACATCTGTTAAGGCATAATAGCTGTCTTTGGCGTCGAAACCGATGCGGATATTTCCCAAATCGACCATTTGCAAAGAATAATTGCCGACATATAAATCATAAAAATAATTTCGGACAGCATCCATCCCGTTTCCACATCCATGGTTGTTTATGGCGTTTCTTTCTTCACCAATGCCGATAACAGCCATTTTGGCTGAGGATAAATTAGGAAAAACACCTTGTTCGTCGTAACGTTGGATCAAATTTCCAATACGTTTGCTTGATTCATGCTGATGAAAATAGAAATCTTGAGTATTAATAGGCTCAAAGTAAGTCGAAATATCCATTCTAAAAAATTTGCTTATTTATACCTGAATTTTTGAAAAAGGTTTTGTTTTTTGAAATTTCTTTCGGCTGTAAAAAATCCGCTTACGCTTTCTTTCTTTTTGCTTTTGGTTTTGCGACTGTTTTTTTAGGAGCGTTTTTGGTTGCTGTTTTTGAGCTTCCTTTTTGCTGACTTTCGATCAGTTTGACAGCTTCCTCGTACGAAAGTTGAGTAGCATCAACCGTTTTCGGAATTTTATAATTTTTCTTTTTAAATGAAATATACGTTCCCCAGCGTCCATTTAGAAGTTGAATATTGGGATCTTCGTCAAAAGATTTGATAAACCGATCGATGTCCTTTTGGCGCTTGGCTTCGATAAGTTCAACACATCGTTCGCTGGTGATGCTTGCCGGATCGTCGGTTTTTTCCAGAGAAACAAAATTTCCGTTGTGCTTCACATAAGGGCCAAAGCGACCGATGGCCACGGTCATTTCAATTCCTTCGTAATTGCCCATCGATCGTGGAAAATCAAAGAGCGACAAGGCGTCTTCCAGACTTATATCTTCGATAGACTGATCTTTTTTCAGACTTGCAAAGCGTGGTTTTTCTTCATCTAAACTTTCGCCAATTTGAGCCATCGCACCAAAACGGCCAATTTTCACATAAATATTTTTGCCCGATTGAGGATCGATTCCCAACAATCGTTCGCCTTTTTCGCGTTCGGCATTGTTCATAGCATCTTCTACCCGTTTTTTGAATGGGAAATAGAAATTGCTTATCATTTCATTCCAAACTTTATTTCCCTCGGCAATGGCATCAAATTCTTTTTCTACTTTGGCAGTAAACTGATAGTCAACAATTTCGGCAAAATTAGCAACCAAGAATTTGTTTACTAAAATTCCGATATCTGTTGGAATCAGTTTCCCTTTGTTGTTTCCTGTTTTTTCCGTTTGAATTCTTTCGGTGAGTTTTCCCTTTTTCAAACAAATAAGTTGGTATTCCCGTTCATATCCTTCGCTTTCGGCTTTGCTTACATATTCTCTTTTTTGAATTGTGGAGATAGTTGGAGCGTAGGTTGATGGTCGTCCGATGCCCAATTCTTCGAGTTTCTTCACCAGGCTGGCTTCGGTATATCGGGAAGGCGGCTGACTAAAACGCTCGGTGGCAATCATTTCTTTCAAATCGAGCAATTGATTTTCGGCTACATTTGGAAGCATTCCTTTGGTTAGTTCTTCTTGCAAATTTTCGTCGTCGAACGACTCCATATATACTTTTAAGAAACCATCAAAAGTGATCACTTCGCCTTTGGCTACTAAGAGTTCTTTTTTATTGCTTATTTCAATCTCTACAATCGTTTTTTCGATGATTGCATCGGCCATTTGTCCGGCAATTGTTCTCTTCCAAATCAGGCCGTATAAGCGTTGTTGAGCACTGTCGCCACTGATAGTGTCCTTACTCAAATCGGTAGGACGAATGGCTTCGTGAGCTTCTTGTGCGCCTTTGCTTTTGGTAGTGAATTGTCGGGTTTTTACATATTTTGCACCAAACGAATCGGCAATCACTTCTTTGGCTTGATTTATGGCTTGTTGCGACAGATTGACGGAATCGGTACGCATATAGGTGATCTTTCCGGATTCGTACAATTGCTGGGCCACCAACATCGTTTTGCTTACAGAATAACCCAATTTGCGACTGGCTTCCTGTTGCAGTGTAGAAGTGGTAAAAGGAGCCGCCGGAGTTCTTTTTCCGGGCTTTTTCTCGACGCTTTTCACTTTATACTTACTGTTCACGCAATCGTTCAAAAACTGATATGCTTCTTGCTTTGTGGCGAAACGTGATGACAATTCGGCTTCCAAAACATCTTTTTGATCCGTATTGAATTTAGCCGTAAGGCGATAAGAAGATCCGATTTGAAACGCTTTCACTTCTTCTTCCTTCTCCACAATCAATCGAACAGCAACGGACTGCACGCGGCCGGCCGAAAGTGATGGTTTCACTTTTCGCCACAAAACCGGCGAAACTTCGTACCCCACCAATCGATCCAAAACGCGGCGCGCTTGCTGTGCATCAACAAGATGAATGTCGATCTCGCGCGAATTTTCGATTGCATTTAAAATGGCCGATTTTGTTATTTCATGAAAAACGATCCGCTTGGTGTTTTCTTTTTTTAAACCCAATGTATTGAATAGATGCCACGAAATGGCTTCTCCTTCGCGGTCTTCGTCGGAGGCTAACCAAACTACTTCGGCTATTTTTGCTTCCTTCTTCAATTCGCTCACTATTTTTTTCTTGTCGGCAGAAACTTCATAGTTCGGAATAAATCCGTTTTCTATGTCCACACCAAAATCCTTCTTAGCCAGATCAACAATATGACCAAAGCTGGATTTTACCAGAAAGTCCTTTCCAAGAATTTTTTCTATTGTCTTTGCTTTTGCAGGAGACTCAACGATTACTAAGTTTTTCGCCATTACGAACTTTTAGAATTTAAACAGCCTTTTTTATGAGCAAAAAAAACTGATTGCGTTAAAATGATAATTTTTGCGGTTTAAAAATTTTGGCAAAATAACACATAAAATTTCTATTAATCCAAATACCTTTTTGATTATTCTAAAACAACGACTTGTTTTTAGTTTGTTTTTATTTTTTTATCTTTCTGATATTGTGCAACATATCACCGTTTTGAATGCATTGGGAAAATAATTAAATTAAATGGTAGAATTGGCCGCGAAATGGGCAAAACATTTGCTTGCAGACTTCAAAAGAAAGGAATAGGAAATTGTTTGTGGACGGCAGGAGGTTTTTCTGTTTGTGATCGGGACGAGGTGAAGGAAGTCAATATTTCAACTATCCAATGCAATATAAAGCGAGCCTAAATTTCGGCACAACAGTATATTCTGCTATCAAACTACTTAAAATCCCTCTTCCTTTTCCAAAAATCCGAAATAAAACAGACCGACTCGCAGTTCGCTATATGTAAACTCATCACCAAAATGCGCTTTTGCTATGCCCAAGCTTTTGTCTTCGACCGATTTAAAGTAGCCAACAATTTTCTGGAGTTTCGCTTCGCTCAAAAATCGCTTCGCGTCAATCGCTCCCAAGCCAATGTAATAGGCCAAATGGCTTTCGATGGTTGTTTCTGCAAATCCTCTTTCTTCTGCAATTTCATCCACTGTTTTTCCGGATTGAAACAGCTCGAAACTTAATTTCTTGGTATCCGGTTTCGGTTTTTTTTCTGAGGCTTTTTTGAACGGTATTTCCCCTTTTTCGATCGTGTTTTCGTTGCAATAATGTTGAATCATTTGAATAATATCGACACCAAATAGGTCGATTTTTTTACTCCCTAAACCATTTATAAACGTCAGAGAAATTTTATCGGTGGGCAAATAATTCACCAATTCGATCAATGCTTTTTGAGAAAAAATCAGATAAACAGGAATTCTCAACTCTACTGATTTTTCGTATCGCCACGCGCGAAGCAAAGAATACAATTCCGGATGAGGAATGGAATCGGGTAAGCTCACTTCTTTGGCCTTGCGTTTTTTTGAAGTGGGCAAGTCTTTCTCCATCATTGCTTTGGCTCGCGTATCCAATATTTTTTTCACCTGAAAACCGGTTTTGCAAACATCTAAGCAAATCAGCTTCAACGCCGTTTCTTCCAAAAGATTTTTGGCTGTTGCGTTTATCTGTTTGCGCAAAGCAGCATTGTCAATTTCCAGATCGGCCTTTTCCACCTGATCGATAAGGATTGTTTTCAATTTGGCGTGAAAATAATTTGCGGCATTGGAAATACGTTCTTGTAAAGCAGCATTTTCCGCCACATCGCCTTGTGTGGCTAAATGTTTTTCAATTTGAAGTTGAAATTTTTCAGATACAGTCATCAATTCATTCTGAAAATCAAATTGAATTTGTTTAAAATGATCAATCAAAAGCTGTGGAAAACCGGATGAATTTTCGCGCATCTGTTTATTGATAGAGTTTGTCAGCATTTTAATGCGATCGAAACGAAACAAATCCATCAACAACTCGCGCTGGTAGGCCAATTTTGCTGCCAACAAATTCTGTTCGTCGGGCTGATTTTGTTCCACTTTCTGAATAAATCCGCTCACCGTTTCGTCGTTGATAATACTTCGGTTCGAAATGGGTGTACTCAACACCATGCCTTCCATGGTTTTGCAGCGACTGAGTGCCACATACACTTGTCCGTGTGCAAAAGAGGCATCGGCATCGATAATTGCGCGCTCAAAAGTTAATCCCTGACTTTTGTGAATGGTGATTGCCCAAGCCAATTTGAGCGGAAACTGACGAAAAGAACCTTCTGCCGTTTCTTTAATCTCTGCAGTATCTGCATCGACTGAATATTTAATGTTGTCCCATTGCAAACGATTTACGGCAATTTCATCTTCTTCGTCGGGACAAAGTACATAAATAAGTTCCTCTTCAATTTTGGTGATTCTTCCAATTTTTCCGTTGTAAAAAAGTTTCTGGGCATCGGGGTCGTTTTTCACAAACATCACTTGAGCATTCACCTTTAGTTTCAATTCGAAATCGGTCGGAAAGGAATATTCCGGGAAGTTTCCTTCTATAGTAGCCTTGAAAGTCTTGGTTTTTGAAGGCAGTTGTTCCAGTTTGGTATCGTTGATTCGGTGTGCCTGAATATTGTGTGTGCAAAGTGTTATAAAACCTTGGTCGTCGGTATGTTTAAAATTAGGAATGTGCCTTTGATTCAGGGCGTCGAGTGAATATTGATCGAGTTTATTTTCCCTTACTTTATTCAAAATGGAGATAAAACGATCGTCTTGCTGGCGAAATACATGGAGGAGTTCGATGCTCACATAGGCAGTTTGGCACAGGGCTTTGCTGCTAAAAAAATAGACGGTGTCGTATTCTTTTCGAAGCAAACTCCATTCATCGTTTTTTACAATGGGCGACAATTGTTGCAAATCGCCAATCATGAGCAATTGAACTCCGCCAAATGTTTTGTTTCTGTCTCGAAATCGGCGCAAAACCCGATCGACGGCATCCAGCAAATCGGCTCGAACCATACTAATTTCGTCGATGACCAAAAGGTCTAGACTGCGAATGATATTGATTTTCTCTTTGCTATACCTGTTTTGTTGTTCGGAGGCGTTTTCCAAACCAATTTGCGGCCCAAAAGAAAGTTGAAAAAAAGAATGTATAGTAACTCCCCCGGCATTAATTGCGGCGACGCCTGTTGGAGCCACAACAATCATTCGCTTGGGCGATTTTTCCTTCAGGCTTTTCAAGAAGGTTGTTTTTCCTGTTCCTGCTTTACCGGACAAAAACAAATGCTGCCCCGTGTATTGAACAAAGTTGAAAGCGAGGTCTAATTGCCGATTGGTTTCCATAATTTTACCTTTGAAAAAAATTTATCAGATAATCCGACTTTTGGTTGCATTAAAATTTCTAGTTCTTGCCGGTTGCTGAACTCCGTAAAGGTCGCTAATCTTCTTTTGTGCCATCAAAAATAATTCACCCAATAGTAAACTTCTATTTTTTCGCTTCTATCATCGGCTTGGTAAAATATAATTTCCGATTCCTTTTTCATTCTTTTTTCTTCAAAAATAAGCTTTTGAAACGTAATTTCTTGAAAGTACGCGTTTTTTACGTTTTTTTGTGCAAGCCTATTTTCATTCAATACATTGGATTTTCTTTAAATATTTATTTTAATTCCACCAATAAATCCTTACACTTGTTTATTCTCCTCATCAATAACGCAAATATTATGAGCGCAACATTCCGTTTTTCATAAGGGCTGAATTTGCAAACAAATAGAAATCAAAAAATTAATACATACCGGTATAGCGGATATACCCACTATTGGCGGGTATAGGCATGTTGGCAACAAATGTAAAAAGACAGACGACCAGACAGATACGATAGTGATAAATAATAACGAAAGAAAGG
>DYSK01000102.1 GCA_020718315.1 Draconibacterium orientale | reverse complement strand
AAACCAGATATGAGAAACAGGCACCACCAAATTAATGTGTCCCATTCTTTCTCTGCGCACTTTTTTCTCCGTTACTTCCACACCGCAACGATCGCAAACAATCCCTTTATACCGGATTCTCTTATATTTACCACAATGGCATTCATAATCTTTTACGGGGCCGAAAATTCGTTCACAGAACAAACCATCGCGCTCAGGCTTGTAGGTTCTGTAATTAATAGTTTCGGGTTTGAGCACTTCACCACTTGATTGTTCAAGGATTAATTCCGGAGAGGCCAAACTGATCGTAATATTTGAAAAGCTGTTTTGTGTAAGATTTGTATCTTTTCTAAAAGCCATAAATCAAATTTTATAAATTGTAAATAAGCTTTCCCGATTGCTCGGAAAAGCTAAATATTATTAGTCAAAATTGATACTTAATCCAAGACCTTTCAATTCGTGTACAAGTACATTGAATGATTCTGGGATGCCCGGTTTTGGCATGTTGTCGCCTTTTACAATCGCTTCATAAGCTTTGGCACGACCTACAACATCGTCTGATTTAACCGTTAGAATTTCCTGAAGAATATTAGCGGCACCGAATGCTTCAAGTGCCCACACTTCCATTTCTCCAAAACGTTGACCTCCAAACTGAGCTTTACCGCCCAATGGTTGTTGTGTTATCAATGAATATGGCCCAATTGAGCGAGCGTGCATTTTATCATCTACCATGTGATGAAGTTTGAGCATATAGATATATCCAACAGTGGCGGGTTGATCAAAACGTTCGCCGGTACCGCCATCGTGAAGATAAACGCGGCCATTTTCGGGCAAACCTGCTTCCCGAATATAATCGTTGATTTGATCCAATGTGGCTCCATCAAAAATTGGCGTGGCAAATGTTTTGTTGAGCTTTTTACCTGCCCAACCTAACACGGTTTCGTAAATCTGACCCAAATTCATACGTGAAGGTACCCCAAGTGGGTTCAAAACGATATCAACCGGAGTTCCATCTGCTAAGAAAGGCATGTCTTCTTCTCGAACGATTCTTGAAACAATCCCTTTGTTACCATGACGACCGGCCATTTTATCGCCCACTTTAAGTTTACGTTTTTTGGCTACGTACACTTTGGCCATTTTCACAATACCGGTAGGCAATTCGTCTCCAATGGTTGCTTGAACTCTTTTGCGATTTAGATCGCCCAGTCTTTCTTTATATTTTAAAGTGTAATTGTTTATTACATCTTTAATCATGTCGTTTTTAGCAATATCGGTAGTCCATCCATTCGGATTCAGATTCATGAAATCCAAACCAGCAATAAGTTTTTGTGTAAACTTAATTTTCTTGGCTATTTGTACTTCATTGTAATTGTCATAAACGCCTTGAGATGTTTTACCACTTACCAAAATCGTTAATTTATCGACCAATTTGGATTTTAAGTCAGTAACTTCTCTACTAAAATCTTCCTCAAGCTGTTGAATTACATCTTTATCTTTCGACTTTGCTCTACGATCTTTCATATTCCTAGAGAAGAGTTTCTTATCCACAACAACTCCTTGCATCGAAGGTGGTGCTTTTAAAGAAGCATCTTTCACATCGCCGGCTTTATCGCCAAAAATGGCACGCAATAATTTTTCTTCCGGTGTAGGATCACTTTCTCCCTTAGGAGTAATTTTTCCGATTAATATATCACCGGCAGATATTTCTGCACCGATGCGAATCATTCCATTCTCGTCCAAGTCTTTTGTGGCTTCCGAGCTGATATTTGGAATATCACTTGTAAGCTCTTCGGCACCACGTTTGGTTTCGCGAACATCCAAAGAAAACTCTTCGATGTGAACGGAAGTGAATATATCTTCTTTTACCACTTTTTCGGAAATCACAATGGCATCTTCAAAATTGTAACCTTTCCAGGGCATGAATGCAACCATCAGATTTCTTCCTAGGGCAAGCTCGCCGTTTTTGGTACCATAGCCTTCGCATAGAACTTGGCCTTTAACAACCTTATCCCCTTTACGAACAATTGGACGTAGATTTACGCTTGTATTTTGGTTCGTTCTTAAAAATTTCGATAATTCGTATGTTTTTAAATCATCGTCGAAACTGACCAATTTTTCATCATTATCGCGAGAATAGCGAATAATGATTTTCCGTGCATCAACATATTCTACTACACCTTCGCCTTCGGCATTTATCAATACGCGACTGTCTCGGGCCACCGAACCTTCGATTCCGGTTCCAACAATAGGCGCTTCGGAATTTAAAAGAGGAACAGCTTGACGCATCATGTTTGAACCCATCAAAGCGCGGTTTGCATCGTCGTGTTCCAAAAATGGAATCAAGGAAGCTGCAATAGATGCTATTTGATTTGGTGCAATATCGATTAAATCGATTTTCTCTTTTTCGATAATAGGATAATCGGCTAGTGACCTTGCTTTTACACGTGCATTCAGGAAATTTCCATTGTCTTCCATCATGGTAGTTGCTTGCGCAATTATCTTATTTTCCTCTTCTTCGGCACTGAGGTAAATAGGTTCTACTTTTAAGCTGGCTTTACCTTGTTCAACGTTTAGGTAAGGCGTTTCGATAAAACCTAATCGGTTTATTTTTGCATAAACACAAAGCGAAGAAATAAGACCAATATTTGGGCCTTCGGGAGTTTCTATGGTACATAAGCGTCCATAATGAGTATAGTGAACGTCACGGACTTCGAACCCTGCTCTTTCACGAGAAAGACCACCAGGTCCTAATGCCGAAACTCTTCGTTTATGGGTAATCTCCGACAATGGATTTGTTTGATCCATGAACTGCGAAAGTTGATTTGTACCGAAGAAGGAGTTGATTACCGAGGACAATGTTTTCGCATTGATCAAATCAGTTGGTGTAAAAACTTCGTTGTCTCTTACATTCATTCGTTCACGAATGGTACGTGCCATGCGCGATAAACCAACGCCAAATTGCTGATACAATTGCTCACCAACTGTACGAACTCTACGGTTGCTTAAGTGGTCGATATCATCAACGTCGGTTTTTGAGTTAACCAACTGAATCAGATGTTTAATAATAAATATGATGTCTTCTTTGGTAAGAACGCGAACGCTTAAATCGGTACCTAAATTTAATTTTGTATTGATTCTGTACCGGCCCACTTCGCCTAAATCGTAGCGAGAATCGGAGAAGAACAATTTATCAATGATACCGCGAGCGGTTTCTTCGTCGGGGGGCTCGGCATTTCGCAATTGACGATAGATATACTCAACGGCTTCTTTTTCGTTATTGGCGGTATCTTTATTGAGTGTATTAAAGATGATAGAATAATCTTTGCTGCTCACATCATCGCGGTGTAAGAACACTGTTTTGATACCGGCATCAACGATTAGTTCGATATTGTCTTTATCTAGTTCTATTTCGCGTTCGATAAGCACATCGGTTCGTTCAATAGAAACTACTTCTCCGGTATCTTCATCAACAAAGTCTTCTATCCATTTGCGAACTACACGTGCGGCTAATCTTCTTCCAACAACCTTTTTTAGTCCAGCTCTGGAAACTTTCACTTCTTGTGCTAAGTCAAATATTTCCAAAATATCTTTATCACTTTCAAAGCCAATAGCTCTTAAAAGTGTAGTAACCGGAAGTTTTTTCTTACGGTCGATGTATGCGTACATCACGTTGTTGATGTCGGTTGAAAATTCCATCCAAGAACCTTTGAAGGGAATAATGCGTGCCGAATAAAGTTGCGAACCGTTTGCATGACGATGCTGACCAAAGAAAACGCCGGGTGAACGATGTAATTGAGAAACAATAACACGTTCGGCACCATTCACAATAAATGTACCTTTGGGAGTCATATAAGGGATCATCCCCAAATAGACATCTTGAATTATTGTTTGAAAATCTTCGTGATCGGGATCGGTACAATACAGTTTTAATTTGGCCTTGAGAGGGACATTGTAGGTCAACCCTCTGTATATACACTCTTCCATGGAATAGCGTGGAGGGTCAACAAAATAGTCTAAGAATTCAAGAACGAAATTATTTCTTGCATCGGTAATGGGAAAGTTTTCACTAAATACTTTAAACAATCCTTCGTTGCTTCGGTTTTCCGGATTTGTTTCTAATTGAAAGAATTCCTGGAAGGATTTCAATTGGATATCAAGAAAATCGGGATAGTCAACATGAATTTTTGACGATGCAAAGTTGATTCTATCAGAAATTATATTTGCCAAGGTTTAAATTTTTTAAGGTTAAATTAACTGACGAAAAAAGACGACCGAATAATACGACGAAAAATAGACAGCTCAGGCGCAAGCCTGCTTTGTCTATTCTCCGTCAAGGACTAAGGTAGGTAACCCTACAAAAGTCTTATTTAACTTCAACTTCAGCACCCGCTTCTTCTAAAGAGGCTTTAAGGGCTTCAGCTTCGTCTTTGGATACACCTGTTTTTAATGGAGCTGGTGCACTGTCAACTAATTCTTTAGCTTCTTTGAGTCCTAAACTAGTTAGTTCTTTAACTAATTTAACAACTGCTAATTTGGAAGAACCAGCGGCTTTAAGAATTACATCGAAAGCTGTTTGAACTTCTTCAACAACTTCGTTACTTGCAGCAGGACCAGCAACAGCTACAGCAGCTGCAGCAGGCTCGATACCATATTCTTCTTTTAAAATTTTAGCTAATTCATTTACTTCTTTAACAGTTAAATTAACCAATTGTTCTGCAAAAGCTTTTAAATCTGCCATTTTCTATTCTATTTAAATTGTTTTCAAAATTATTTTTACTTTATTCTATTTTATTCAGAGCGTTCCGAGAGTGTTTTAACAACACCTGCTATAATATTGCCACCCGATTGAAGGGCAGACACAACATTTTTGGCAGGAGATTGCAGCAACGCGATCAGGTCACCAATGAGTTCGTTTTTCGATTTAACGCTCATTAGTCCTTCAAGTTCATGGTCTCCGATATAAATAGATTCTTCAACATAAGCTCCTTTAAGCGAAGGCTTATCACTTTTCTTTCTGAAATCTTTAATCATTTTAGCTGGAGCGTTTCCAACCTCAGAAAGCATTAATGATGTTCCGCCTTTTAACACTTCATATAAAGGTGCAAAGTCTTTGTTTGATCTTTCCATTGCTTTTTTGAGCAATGAATTTTTAACAACAACCAATTTTATACCGTTTTTGTACGCGGTACGTCTTAGCCTGCTTGTTGTTTCAGCATTTAGTCCAGAAATATCGGTAAGATAAATATGTGAACTATTTGAGAGGTGTGCTACAATCGAATTGATGAGTAGGTCTTTTTCTTCTTTCTTCATACTATAAATCTCCTTTATAGGTTTTACCGAAAACGTTAACGTTTGTCATTAGGTAATAGATTTAGGATCAACTTGAATTCCTGGGCTCATAGTGCTAGACATAAAAATACTTTTAACATAAGTACCTTTTGCAGCAGATGGCTTCATGCGAATAATTGTTTGAATAAGCTCTCTAGCATTTTCTTCAATTTTTTCTACATCAAAAGAAACTTTAGCAACTCCGGCATGTACAATACCAAATTTGTCAACTCTAAAGTCAATTTTACCAGCCTTTACTTCCTGAACAGCTTTTCCAATATCCATTGTAACGGTACCCGTTTTAGGATTTGGCATTAAGCCTCTAGGACCAAGAATTCTACCCAATGCGCCTACTTTTGGCATCACACTAGGCATCGTAATCACCACATCGATATCCGTCCAACCGCCTTTAATTTTGGCAACGTAATCGTCAAGACCAACATAATCAGCTCCGGCTGCTTTAGCTTCTTCTTCTTTATCTGGTGTACACAATACCAACACGCGAACTGTTTTTCCAGTTCCGTGAGGTAGAGCAACCGTTCCGCGAACCATTTGGTTTGCTTTACGGGGATCCACACCAAGACGAACGTCTATATCGACAGAAGCATCAAAATTAGTGTTGGTAATTGTTTTTACAACACTACTTGCTTCGGTCAAAGAATAAACCTTCGCGCAATCAAATTTCGCCAAAGCCTCTTTTCTTTTCTTTGTGATTTTACCCATTTTAGTTATTTTTTTAATTTATACCGTCTGAACGATATTTACTTTGTTGCAAGAGGGCTTTTTCCGCTAATTTTAACCCCCATACTACGAGCTGTGCCGGCAACCATGCTCATAGCTGAATCCAGCTCAAAAGCATTCATGTCAACCATTTTGCTGGAAGCTATTTCACGAACTTGCTCCCAACTCATAGTAGCTACTTTTACACGATTAGGTTCTGCTGAACCTTTCTTGATTTTGGTAACTTCCATGATTTGCACTGCAACAGGAGGCGTTTTAATAATAAATTCAAACGATTTGTCCTTGAACACCGTGATGATTACAGGAACAACTTTCCCTGCTTGATCTTGTGTACGAGCATTAAACTGTTTGCAAAATTCCATAATATTCACCCCTTTCGATCCCAATGCGGGACCTACTGGTGGTGAAGGGTTAGCAGCTGCTCCTTTAATTTGCAACTTAATTAATCCACTGATTTCTTTAGCCATCTTTTAAATAGATTTTCTAAAAGATTAAAAAATATGTTAATTCTTATTCCTTAGCAACTTGCATAAACCCAAGTTCCAGTGGCGTTTTTCTTCCGAAAATTTTCACCATCACTTTAAGTTTTCTTTTCTCTTGATTGATTTCCTCAATAACTCCAGCAAAACTATTAAATGGACCATCGATCACAGTAACAGTTTCACCCACAATAAAAGGAACACTAAATTCTTCGCCTTGTTCACCAAGTTCATCCACTTTACCTAAGATTCTTTTTACCTCAGATGGACGAATGGGTTCTGGCTCGCCTTTAGATCCTAAGAAACCTATCACATTTGGAACGTTTTTGATCATGTGTTGAATCTCTCCTTCTAAGTCAGAGACTTCAATTAAAACATAACCTGGAAAAAAATTGCGTTCTTTCACTATTTTTTTCCCGCCCCGCACTTGATAAACTTTTTCCGTAGGAATCAGCACTTGTGAAACGTTACTTTGGATGTCGAGGCGTCGAATTTCACTTTCTAAATATTCTTTCACCTTCTTTTCCTTACCGCTAACGGCCCGTACTACATACCATTTTTTTACTGCTTCACTCATACTTAATCAAATCAAAGAAATAAGAAATAATATCAACGAAATTATTATTGAGAACAATGCTTAGTTTAAAAGTTTGTAAAACAGGTTTAAAATGTTTTCAAAACTAATATCCATCAAAAAAACCACCATGGCGATTATAAGGGAAGCAATGGATACAACAATTGCACTATTTTGGAGTTCATTCCAACTAGGCCACGAAACCTTATTTACTAATTCGTCATAAGATTCCTTTGAATATTTAACTATGCCCATTTGTTTTTGTCTAAAATTATTAAGCACGGGTGGTAGGACTCGAACCCACGACTCCTGGTTTTGGAGACCAGAGCTCT
>DYSK01000101.1 GCA_020718315.1 Draconibacterium orientale | reverse complement strand
CTAATTTATACTTCTTTTCAGGCTAGGCAAAGGTAACAAATTATACCAGAAAATTCGTCCGAAAAAAGTCTTTTTAGATCGCATTTCCCTTCGTAAAAGATTTGAATATTTAAGGCTATTATACTCGATGCTGCGTTGAGTTTAGCACAAAACGAATTCTGTTAAGTTCGTTTGATGCAGCTTATAAACAGCTTCACAAATACCAATTGCTTATAGCAAATTAGTCGGCGCCCACTCTTTGCAATCCGGCTTGGGCTTTGGCTCTGATACTTCGGCTGTACTCATCAAAATTCAGTTCCAAACATTTTTCGTAATAGATTTTCGATGTCCTCTTTTCGTTTTTACGTTCATAAATTTCGGCTATCATCAAACAGCTATTTCCTGCATAATACGAATTCTGATTTACACCCAAAGCCAATGCGTGCTGATAAAAAGCCAGTGCTTGATTGAGGGAATCCATTCGGTGGTAGATGCGGCCTTGGCGATAAGCCAACTCCACTTTTTCCTGATCCGAAAATGATTTGGTATTTATATTTTGCAACACATTCAAGGCTTCGGCCAAGTAACCGCCATCGAAATAAATTCTGCTTTTCAGCAAAAAAAGATTTGGAAGAAATCCCTTTTGCGCTTCTTTCGCTTCTTTCAAAGCCGCATCATCCGCATCTATTTTGGTGCTTTTCAAGTTTAGAATAGCATTCATATTCTTTTGATAAGCCAATGTATCACCCCGAACAAAAGCACTCCAGGCCATTTTTTGTTTCGCGGCTCTTTTGAAATTATCGCCGGGATATTTTCGTACATACGTATCAAAAAGCGTTTCCGAATTGGAGTCAAACTTATATAATTTGGCTTGAGCCAACATAAAATCAGGATAATAAAACCGCATCGCATCGTCTGCTTTTGGTTTGCTTTCGAGAAAAACAATCGCCTTTTCATTGTCTTTTCGCATCAGGACAACGGCTTTGGAAAAATGAATGAGTGGGCTACTCAAACTCATCGACTCAAGATCAGACTTTTGATATATGGCAAGCAACTGATCTATTCGCCTTTCATCCGTTTTCAGGTTTAATTTCAGAAATGTATATAGAAATAAAGCTTCCGGTTTGAAGTGTTGAAATTCAGCATTTTTTGAATTCAAGAGAGCTTCCAATTCGCCCAAGCCCTGATCGATGGTTCCGTACAATCCCAATACATTTATCGCCCATCGATATTGCTCCGGAACCACTCCTATCATTGTATGCAGAACTCCCAATCCCAATGCATTTGGCCAGAACTCCGGAAATTCTTTTTTGTTTTCTTCCAGAAGATGGTAGGCCAAATTGATTTCATAAGCAGCAGTTAAATATTCACCAAACAGAACTCTAGAAAAAGCCCATTGCATGTTTAGTTGGGCTATTCCCAGTCGATAATAGGGACTATTTTTGGATCCCGTTTCCCATTGTTGGAGGCGCATTTTCTTTTTTTCGCTGATTTTTTGAAACAATTCTTGATTCTCATCCAAGGTGATGTAAAGAAAATCGATGTAATTTTCTAATAAAACAGGAATTAGATTTTGGGGATCCTTTTTCTTTACATAATCAATCTGTTTTTGAGCCGCATCAAATCGCAAGTCCAAAATCAATCCATACGCTTTTTTGCAGTCGTCGGAATAGGTGTATTGAGCGAAAACCGATGGGACAAAAACCACAGCAAGAAGGAAAAACAACAGCCTTTTCAGCATAAATCAGGTAAATACATATTTGAAAACTTCTTCCACTTTGTTTACGGCAATGACTTGAATCTTACTTCTGTTCGGGATTGCCTTTTGGTTGAATTTGGAAATCACTATCCGTTCGAATCCCAATTTTTCGGCTTCCGAAATCCTTTGTTCTATTCTATTTACGGATCGTATTTCGCCCGACAAACCCACTTCGGCCGCAAAGCAAATTTTATCGTCTATTTCGATATCTTCATTGGAAGAAAGTATGGCACAAACTACCGCCAAATCGATGGCAGGATCGTCCACTTTTATTCCGCCAGCAATGTTTACAAAAACATCTTTCGAAGCCAAACGGAAGCCAACTCTTTTCTCCAAAACGGCCAAAAGCATATTTAATCGACGAGGGTCGAAACCGGTTGTGGACCGCTGCGGCGTTCCATAGGCGGCGCTGCTCACCAGTGCTTGAATTTCGATCAGCATTGGGCGCATTCCTTCAAGAGTGGAAGCGATAGCAATTCCGCTCAGCATCTGATCGCGGTGCGAAAGCAGGATTTCAGATGGATTGGAAACTTGCCTCAAGCCACTGCTCTGCATTTCATAAATACCCAATTCGGAAGTTGAACCAAAGCGATTTTTGACCGATCGCAAAATACGATATCCGTAATTTCGATCGCCTTCAAACTGCAATACACTGTCGACCATGTGTTCCAATACTTTTGGGCCGGCAAGACTTCCGTCTTTTGTAATGTGGCCAATGAGCAAAACAGGAACATTGCTTTGTTTTGCAAATTTATGAAACTCGCCCGCACATTCACGTATTTGAGAGATACTTCCTGCTGCTGATTCTACAAGTTCGGACTGCATTGTTTGAATGGAATCGATGATTACAACCGTTGGCTGCACTTGTTTTATTACCAATGCAATATTTTGCATATTTGTTTCGGTAAGAACAAAAGTATTGGAAAGGATAAGATTAAGTCTTTCGGCCCTCATTCGTATTTGTTGCTCACTTTCTTCGCCGGAAATGTATAGCACTTTTTGATTTTCCATTTGCAAAGCCACTTGCAGGAGAAGTGTCGATTTGCCAATTCCGGGTTCTCCGCCCAACAAAACAATAGAACCAAGAACCAAGCCACCGCCTAAAACACGGTTAAGCTCTTCATTTTGAGTATTTATTCTGTTTAATTCGCTAAATTCAATATCCGAAATTCGTTTTGCTTGAATTTTGTTTTCGGCTAATCCGGCATTTACTGCCCATTGGTCTTTTGCCGAAGTTTTCTGTACCACTTCTTCTACAAAAGTGTTCCATTGCAAACACGAAGGACATTTCCCAATCCACTTTGGTGATTCGGCGCCGCAATTCTGACAAAAGAAAGTGGTTTTTTGTTTAGCCATCGCTGTTTTTGTTAAGCTTACGAAGGTAAATCATTCGCTTTGAAATACCAATAACGATTTAGCTTTCTTTTATTTTCTTCTCGATGGCAGAAGTGGAATAGCCCGGCAAAAAATCGATGGTTTTTACTTCGCCTCCATTGTTTTTAACTATATCATACCCCACAATTTCTTCGGGTTTGTAATCGGCTCCCTTCACCAATACGTGTGGTTGAACAAATTTTATCAATTCGAAAGGCGTTTCTTCGTCGAAAAGGATGACTGCATCTACAAAATTCAAGGCAGCAAGAATGATTAAACGGCTATCTTGATCTTGCAATGGCCTTTGAGAACCTTTGATACGGCTCACAGAGCGGTCGGTATTCACTCCAATCAATAGGATATCAGCTAAATCGGCTGCTTTTGAAAGGTATTCGATGTGACCGCGATGAAGCAAATCAAAACATCCGTTTGTAAAAACAATCTTCTTATTTTCTTCCTGCCATTGTTTCAATTTAATGGCCAGAGAGTTTGGTGTAAATATTTTGTCGTGAATTTTGGAGAGATTATTCATTGCGCGCTTTTGTTTTTCCCAAAATTAAGAGAATATATGATATCAACCCCACAACAATAATCATTAAGGTTTGTGCTGCATGATTTGCTGTTGCGTATGCGGCGGCAGCCTTTAGAGGAATATGATACAATCGTGTAAGCATTTCGGTAATAATAAAATGGTAAGAGCCTATGCCACCGGGAACGGGGGCAACGATTCCTAAACTTCCAATTCCCAAAACTGTTAATCCGTCAAGAAATTTAAAATGGGAGGTTTCGGCAAAAGCGTAGAATGGGAGAATAATCATTAGCAGATACAGAAACCAAATCATGAAAGTATGAAATAGAAACATTTTTTTGTTTTTCAGTTTTTCGATACTTCGCAGACCGCCTACAAATCCATCAATAAAAGCTTCTATCTTTTGGTAGAGCATGGTGGTTTTCATCCAGGGCTTTAGTCTTCGGAAAAACAGATAAGCAAGAAACAAGAATAGGAGAAATAGCAGAATTACAATCAAGATGGCCAATTCTTTTCCTGAATAGAATCCCAGCAGTGGTTTCACCAAAAGTTCGTCGAGAAAACCGCCAATTTTCTCAATTTGAGTGAGAATAACCATGCTTATGATGAAAAACAGAACCACTAAATCGAAAACTCGTTCGGCAATTACGGTTCCAAACAATGTATTGAAAGGAATATTTTCTTTTTTACTCAAAAATCCGCAACGTGTAATCTCACCTAAGCGAGGCAAGGCCATATTGGCCAAATAACCCATCATCACAGAATAAAAAGTGGTAGAAGTTCTAGTTTTATAACCCATTTGGGCTATGAGCAAATTCCATCGCAAAGCGCGAAAAACGTGACTTATCACCGCAATGATAATGGCTGCAAGAAACCACCAATAGTTGGCCGTTTTAAGCTCTTCCCATAAATCGGTCAAATTGATATTGCGAAAAGCAAAAAACAATAGTCCGATGCCAAGGGCGAGGAAAAATAAATACTTAAATACAGAAACGATTGTTTCCTTCACTATATGGATATTTTATTCGATTCGTTTGGGAAAACGATCAATGGTTTATGGTTTTTTGCTTCTTCAAAAACCATAGAGGCATAAGAAACAATAATGATTTTATCGTTGACAGCCACTTTGCGAGCAGCAGCCCCATTTATTCCAATTACGCCGCTTCCTCGCAAACCTTTTATTACGTATGTATCAAATCGATTGCCATTGTTAATATTGTAAATATGAACACGTTCGTTTTCAATGATATTTACACTTTCCATCAAATCTTCGTCGATGGTAATACTACCTATGTAATCCAAATTTGCTTCGGTAATGCCTACACGATGAATTTTCGATTTTAATACTTCTATATGCATGTTGCGGCAAAATTAAACATTATTTCCTATTAATTATAAAAGCAAAATACGATTTATCCTTTTTCTAGAAGGGAAACAAGGAGTCTATTCGAGTTCAAGATTATCTATCAAACGCACTTCACCAAGAAAAGCCGCGGCACAAACAACAGGATAATCTGTTTGATTCCAACTGCTTATAGGCTGCAGACTATGTCCGTCCACTATTTGAATGTATTCTACTTTGAAATTTTTTGAGAGCCGATCAATTGCTTGTGCTTCCAAAAGCAAGGGCGAATATCGGCTTTTGTTTTCCTGAATAAATTTCAGCACTTTTGAGATTTCAACAGCTTTTGTTCTTTCGTCGGGTGATAAGCGCATATTTCGCGAACTCATAGCCAAGCCGTCGGGTTCTCGAACAGTTTCCATTCCAATGATTTCGACCGGAAACTGAATTTGTTTCACAAGTGCTTTGACAATGGCCAGTTGCTGAAAATCTTTTTTCCCAAAATATGCTTTGTCGGGATTTACTATTTCGAATAGGCGTTTTACCACCACGGCTACTCCATTAAAATGTCCGGGGCGAAAAGCGCCTTCCATGACGGTTTCCAATTGTCCGAAATCAAATTCTTCGACGGCTTCGGTAGGGTACATTTCTTCTACCGAAGGATAGAAAATGACATCACAGCCGGCTTCTTCTAGCATTTTGCTGTCTGCATCAAAAGTGCGCGGATATTTTTCCAAATCTTTGGGATTGTTGAATTGGATTGGGTTCACAAAAACACTTGCAATGGTCATATCGCATTGCTCTACCGAAATTTTAACCAAACTCAAGTGTCCGGCATGCAAAGCGCCCATGGTAGGAACAAAGCCAATTGTTTTACCTTGGTTTTTTGCGTTTCTAACAAAAACAACTAATTCGTTTTTTCGCTCAAATACTAACATGAAACTATTTCTTTTGAAGAATACGAACCAAATCTTTTTCTATATTTTCGTTTGGAGATTCGATGATTCTCCCCAATTCAGTTTTCCCTTTGTAAACAATAAAAGTAGGAACACGTTGAATATCCATTTTACTCATATCGATGTCTTGAGCCGTCTTTTTTCGGCTCACAGCCAAGTATTTTACATTTTTAATTTTGGCCAAATCGGCAACTTTAAAAAATTCGGGGACATGCATTTTGGAATCGCCACACCAAGTAGCAAAGACTACTAAAATGCGAAGGCTCTTCTCTTTGGAAAATGCTTTTGTTATAAATTTCAATGCTTCAGGATTGGCTTCGTAGGCTTCGTATTTCAACTGTTCGTTTACCAAGTAATCCTTTGATGAAATTCCTTCGCGATTAACCCAACCAATCAGAATTTCCCGATTTAAATCAGGGTCGATAATTACTTTATTTAATTCTTGCGCATAGATTCCTATAGAAAGGAACAAAAACAAGCCTAAAACTATCTTTTTCATGTGTATCGATTTTGATTTTTATCTCGCATGTGCGAAATGGAATAGCTAAGAAGAAAACACGCATCTCGATAGGTGATTTTTTTCATGGCTATTTCATCATTTTTGATTTTGAAATGAACAACAAAGGTATAAATGATTTTTCTGTGCGAACAGGAAAATCAATGCAAATTTGATTTGAAAGCATTTTGCTTTTTTTCGAGCAGGGCAAAATATTTATCTTCCAAATACAATCCCATTACAGGCTGGGTTTTGATGGTTCGATTTTTTTTGCACAGCTATGCATATCTGCTAGTTATGCCACATGCTAAAAAAATCGTGCTTTTTTAGAAAATTTCATCAAAATTTGGAATTAGTTGTCTAAATAGGTAACTTTGCGCCGTAATTGAAAAATTTATGCGGACAACTTATGTATACGGAACTGAATTCTGGGATTTCTATTACTCTCAAAGACCAGAAGTTCAGGACAAAATTGACTGGATAATTGGTTTAGTCCGAACATTGAGAATGGTTCCCGAGAAATTTTTCAAACACCTTGAAGGGACAGAAGGACTTTTTGAAATCAGAATCAAATTAGGCAGCGATATTTCTCGAATTTTATGCTTCTTTGATGAAGGGAATTTGATAATTCTACTGAATGGTTTTCAGAAAAAGACTGATAAAACCCCGAAAAATGAAATCGAAAAAGCAGAACGTTTAAAAAAGAGATATTATGAAGAAAAATCAAGAAAATAATCTTGTTTCCTGGGATGATCATATAGACAAGAAATATGGAATAATTGGAACACCAACAAGAGATAAATACGAAGAGGATTTCGAGAATTTCAAAATAGGTGTACTTATTCAAGAAGCCAGAAAACAACAAAACCTCACACAAGAAGAACTTGCCCTAAAATGTGGGACAACTAAAAACTACATTTCCAGAATTGAGAATAATGCCAGCGACATTCGACTTTCGACACTAAAGAGAATAATTCGAGAAGGACTTGGCGGACACCTTAAACTGAGTCTTGAACTATAGGAAAATAAAGCACGATGGCATAACAAACGCTATAGCAAATGCGGGTTTGCGTGTTCGTTGAAACATTTGAAATC
>DYSK01000100.1 GCA_020718315.1 Draconibacterium orientale | reverse complement strand
ATTAAATGGCTTCCCGTTTTGGTAAAATGTTTACCGGTTTTTTGCATGATTTTTTTATCCGTCTTTTAACACTTTTTGTGTAAACCTATTTTAGGACAAGCCAATTAAGGCATTGCCAACCACTGCGAAATTTTTTGGTGCAAAATAGCGGCAGTTAAATCTTTGGCTTCAACGTGCAATTGGGCTTGTTGGTAAAAAGACGCTCGTTCATTGATCTGATTTTGCATAAATTCAACCAAATTATCCGGCTTCAATTCGGCCAATAAAGGGCGTGTATGTAAATTGCTTTGCAATCGGTTAGCCAAAACAACGGCTTCGGCATGGAGGTAAATAGTCAATCCAAATTTTCGCATTTGTTCCATAGTATCAAAAAAGGCAGGGGCTCCGCCGCCTGTTGAAACGATACAATTATCTTGAGAAAATGTTTCAATAATTGCTTTGTGTTCAAGTTGACGAAAAACACTCTCTCCTTTTAATTTAAAAATTTCGCTAATCCGAAGCTTTTGTTCCACTTCAATACGCTCATCGATATCAATAAAAGAAAAATTCATTCGTAAAGCAAGCCTTTTACCAATGCTACTCTTACCAGATCCCATATATCCAATCAAATAGATGCGCATATTTCTTTTCTTTATCGAACAAAAATACTAAAAAGCAGAAATAATTTGGCTAATTAATCAAGCGCGAATAAACAGAAAAGGAAATGCAAGAAGAAAATTAAGTTACCCTCCAAATTGCATAGTTTAAAAATAACAAGCCCTATTTCGTTCTTTGTTAAGAATACTAAAATAAAAGCATGCGATTGTAGATTTTGTTATTTTTGCGTCAAAATTAGCTGCAATGAAAAAAATACTATCTGCTCTATTCGTTATCGCATTCGTATTTTCATTTGTTTCGTGTACAAATAAAAACGACAAAAAGCTTAACCAAGTTGCTGTTCAAAATGGAGTTGCAACGCTGGTTTTTCAAAAAACTGAGCATGATTTTGGGACTGTTCTAGAAGGCGAAAAAGTAACCTATGCTTTCCAATTCGAAAACAAAGGCACTTCCGATTTGAATTTATTGAGTGTGGGTACAAGCTGCGGTTGCACGGCTTCGGAATATCCACGCGACCCAATCAAGCCGGGCAAATCGGGAAAAATTCAAATTACGTTCGATAGCTCACGCCGGATAGGAATGCAGCATAAACAAATTACAATTCGTTCCAATACCGATCCTGCGCTAACAATTTTGAATGTGTATGCTCAAGTAATCGAAAAACAATAAAATATAATATTAATTTTAATCTAATCTGATACAAATGAATCTATTATCTATTTTTTTAATGACCCCTCCAGCCGGTCAAGAGCAGAACAGTTTGATGTCCTTTTTACCTTTGATCCTTCTTATTGTCGTTTTCTACTTCTTTTTTATTCGTCCACAGATGAAAAAAAGCAAAGAACAACGTAAATTCCGTGAAGAGTTAAAAAAGGGAGATAAAATTATCACCTTAGGCGGTATTCATGGGAAAATATTGACCATCGAAGATACAACCGTAACCATTGAAACAGAAGGTCAAGGCCGCTTGAAAATTGAAAAAAGCGCTCTTTTGCCCGAAGGAACTGTGGTTGGTCAAACGCGATAGTCTTAACTATCCAAAATCTTTAAAAGCTTTTTGTGTTATGGAATTAGCCTAACACAAGAAGCTTTTTTTATCTTTACACACTCAACAGCATTTTATGATTAAAATTTACAAACTTTACACATAAAAGGAACTGAGGAATTTTTGATTTAAACTAAGAAATTTTGAAGTGGCTTATGAAAAACACTTTGCATAATGAGCGTACCATTACGTTTATTGTTTCTTTAATAATTGCGAGCAGCCTTTGGCTATTGATTAAACTCACAGGCGATTTCCAGACCGATAGGCAATTGCATATTCATTTTCAGAATCTTCCTCCAGACAAAGTCCTTCTAAAATCTTCTGATTCGCTTATACAAGTTAGAACCAACAAGAACGGTTTCAACGCACTGAGCGAACTTATTTCGGGCAAACAAAAGTCGTTGAACGTAGATTTTTCGAATGCCAAATATCTTTCAACCAAAAATGGAATAAGAACTTATTTCCTTTTTTCCTCGTCGTTGGCTTTTTCTATCTCCGAAACGCTTTCTGCCAAAGAAGTCATTGTGAGTATTCGTCCGGATACTCTTTTTATTCGTTTTCAACCCTTGTCTTCAAAAAAATTAAAAGTAGAACTGAATGTGGATTTGTCATTAAGCCCACGTTATAAGCAATATCTTCCTTATCAACTAAATCCAGACAGCATTCGCGTGTATGGAACGCACAGCGCATTAGAAACCATTCAAAAAATAAGAACAGAGAAATTAACGTTTAAGAACGCAGATAGAAGCATCGACACCAATGTCAATTTAGCAAAACATTCAAAAGATTTGATTTTTGAGAAAGAGAACATAGGCGTAAAAATTGACATTGAAGAATTTACTGAAAGCAAAATGAAATTACCTATTCTTCCAAAGCTAAATTCAGGTGCCCGTTACAAACTTTTCCCTTCGGAAGCCACCATTGTTTACCAAGTAGCACTAAAAGATTATTCGAAAATAAAAGTAAGCGACTTTTTGCTTGAAGCCCTGCCTGATTCGCTCGTTTCAGGCAAACTTAATTTGAAATTAAACAAACAACCTGAAAATATAATTATCAGCTCCATTCAACCTTCTGTTGCCGAGTATATTATTCTGAAATAATGATTAAAATTGGGCTAACCGGAAATATTGGAAGCGGGAAAACGCTTGTCTGCAAAGCATTTGAAACTTTAGGCGTTGCTGTATTTTATGCCGATTTGGAAGCAAAAAAAATATTGAACAGTGCCCTGCTGCGGCCAAAACTTATACGTCTTTTTGGACTTGAAATGGAAGATAAAACGCATAATTGCATCGATACCAAAAAATTAGCGACTGTTGTTTTTAATAACAAAACTGAGCTTGATAAGTTAAATAAGCTAATACACCCACAATTACAACATGATTTTGAGAATTGGTGCTTACAACACACCGATAAACCTTACGTAATTCAAGAAGCTGCTATCCTTTTCGAAAACGGCTTTCAAGATTTATTTGATAAAACTATTGTTGTAGTTGCGCCTAAATCCATTCGATTACAACGCCTTTTGGAACGCGATAAGTCAACAGAGGCGGAGATTTTGGCGCGCATGAACAATCAATGGAGTGACAAAAAAAAAGAAAAAGCGGCTGATTTTATTATTCACAACGATGGGAAACAATTGCTTTTACCACAAATTGTTCTTTTGCATCAATTATTTTTAAATTCTTAGCTCAAAAACCTCCTTAGCAAATGATTTCAAGAATTAGCCAACAATTAAATATACAAATCGTTCAGACCGAAAATACGCTTCAACTGCTTGCCGAAGGAGCTACTATTCCATTTATAGCGCGTTATCGAAAAGAGCGAACCGGACAATTGGATGAAGTTCAGATAAAAGCGATTCGCGATTTATTTGAGCAATTTACGGCTCTCGAAAAAAGAAGGGCCAGCATTTTGGAAAGCTTAATTGAGAGCAATAATCTTAGTCAGGAACTGGAGAAAAAAATCAAAGAAACCGATAGCCTCAGCGAATTGGAAGATCATTATCTCCCATTCAAACCAAAAAGAAAGACCCGTGCAAGTATTGCCATTGAAAAAGGATTAGAACCTCTGGCACGCATTTTAATGGCTCAAAATCATTTGAATATTGAAGATGCTGCCGGCCGATTTATAAATCCGGAAAAAGGTGTTGAGGATGAAAACGATGCCTTGCAGGGAGCTATGGATATCGCTGCTGAATGGATAAACGAAAATGCAAACGTACGAAAACGAATGCGTCACTTTTTTGAAAAAGAAGCACAGATAACTTCCAAAGTGATTAAAACAAAATCTGAACAAGCTCAAAAATTTGAAATGTATTTTGACTGGGCCGAAAACATTCGCAGCATTCCATCGCATCGTTTATTGGCCATTTTCAGAGGAGAACGTGAAGGGTTTCTAAAAGTACACATTGAACCCGATCAGGAAAAATCTATTCAGCTACTTGAAGAATTTTTTGTTAAACCCAACTCTACAACAGCATTTTACCTAAAGAAGACTCTCAAAGATGCTTACTTACGATTACTAAAACCTAGCCTAGAAAACGAACTGACTAATACAGCCAAAGAAAAAGCAGACGTACAGGCCATACAGATATTTTCGACCAATTTGCATCAATTGCTTATGGCATCACCTATGCGTGAAAAGCGTGTCTTGGCCATCGATCCCGGCTTTCGCACAGGTTGCAAACTAGTTTGTTTAGACGAATCGGGCAATTTTCTTCACAACGAAACCATTTATCCACATCCACCTCAAAATCAGACAAAACAATCCATCTCCAAAATTGAGCAATTGGTAAACATGTATAAAATTGAGGTGATTGCTATTGGAAATGGAACAGCCGGCAGAGAAACCGATTTGTTGGTTCGTCGGATTCACTTTTCACGATCTGTAAAATCAATCATGGTAAACGAAAATGGGGCTTCGGTTTATTCCGCTTCATCGGTTGCCAGAGAGGAATTTCCAGAATACGATGTCACAGTTCGCGGAGCCATTTCCATTGGTCGCCGACTCATCGATCCACTGGCCGAATTGGTAAAAATTGAACCCAAAGCCATTGGCGTTGGACAATATCAACACGATGTGGATCAATCGCTCTTGAACAAAAGCCTCGACGAAGAAGTGATGAGTTGCGTAAACGCCGTTGGTGTTGACTTAAATACAGCTAGCAAGCAATTGTTGACCTACGTTTCAGGCGTTGGGCCAAGTTTAGCCCAAAATATTATTGATCACAGAAAAGAAAATGGAGCCTTCAAAAATAGGAAAGAACTTCTTAAAGTAAAACGATTTGGGGATAAAGCATATGAACAAGCTGCCGGTTTTTTGCGTATTAATAATGGCAATAATCCGCTCGATGCCAGCGCAGTTCATCCGGAATCCTATTCTATTGTGGAAAAAATCGCCGACGACAATGCCCTTTCTGTCGAAAAATTAATTGGGAACAAAGAGTTGCTTTCAGGCATTGCACTCGAAAATTATCAAACACCAACAATAGGATTGGCTACGCTCTTAGACATTAAGAAAGAATTGATAAAACCGGGATTGGATCCGAGAGAAGATTTCAAAATATGGGAATTTGATTCAAGCGTAAAGCATATCTCCGATTTAAAAACAGGAATGATTTTACCGGGTATTGTAACAAATATTACCGCTTTTGGTGCTTTTGTAGATGTAGGCGTACATCAGGACGGATTGGTACACAAAAGTCAAATGGCCAAGACTTATGTTAGCGACGCTAACCAAATAGTGCAACTTGGAATGAAACTTAAAGTAAAAGTTCTGGAAGTTGATATTGCACGAAAGCGAATACAATTTAGTATGATACTCGAATAAAGGTTCAAAAGCGACTGATTTTTTCTTTCAAATAGTGTTTGGAATCTGAAAGTACTTGCTTAACATTCAAATTTGGCTATTTTTGTAAAATACAATGAGAAAAAATGATTTATTAATTAACTAAAAAAAAAGAATATGTTTAAAGGACATCCTAAAGGACTTTATGTTGCTTTTTTTGCAAACATGGGCGAAAGATTTGGATTCTACACGATGATGGCCATTCTAGTCTTGTTTTTACAAGTAAAGTTTGGTTTATCTGAGGAGACTGCCGGCGATTATTATAGCTGGTTTTACTTTGGAATCTACGCTTTAGCATTAATTGGCGGCATTTTGGCCGATAGCACAAGAAAGTACAAGCTGGTAATTTTTGCCGGAATTTTAATTATGTTGGCCGGATACGCTGCCATGTTTTTGCCCGGATTAAGTTTAAATCTTACACTAATCGCTTTGTTTACCATTGCCTTTGGAAACGGTTTATTCAAAGGAAATTTACAAGCCGTTGTTGGCCAGCTCTATGACGACCCAAAATACGCTAAACTAAGAGATTCGGCATTTATGGTGTTCTATATGGGAATCAATGTAGGCGCATTTTTTGCTCCATTTGCTGCAACAGGCGTTCGGAACTGGTGGTTAGAAAAAAACGGATTCTTGCACGACGGAAGTTTACCCGCTCAGTGTCATCAATTTCTTGATGGAAAAATGACCGACACCGCTGCATTTTCTGAACTTGCCAATAAAGTTTCTTTAAATGGCGGAGTAAGCGATTTAACCGCTTTTGCAAATCAATACATTGATTTATTTGCCAGAGGTTACAATTATGCTTTTGGAATTGCTGCCATTGCCATGCTCATTTCGATGTTGGTTTATATTTTCTTTAACAAACATTTGCCAAACAAAGAAAAAGCAGTAACCGTCGATAAAACCAAAGAAGAAAAAGAAAAATCAGGAATACTCCCAACGCTGCTTGCTTTCGTTGTTGGAGCCGCCATCGCATACGGCATCAGCTTATTTAAAGACCTTGCAACAGGTATGGCATTTGGCCTTTTTGGAACTTTTGTAACATGGATTTTATTATCGGCTACCAAAGAAGAAAAGCCAAAAGTAACTTCCTTAATCCTCGTTTTCTTTGTAGTCATTTTCTTTTGGATGTCGTTCCATCAAAACGGACTTACACTTACTTTCTTTGCTCGCGATTACATTGTAAAAGAAGTGAGTGCTTTCACCAATCTATTCTTTACACTTCCCTCCATATTGTCGGTAATTGTAGGACTAAGCGGATTTTTTCTGATTATTGGAAAAGATAAAACCATTACAAATAAATTGATAGGAAGTGGAATGGTGGTTGGAGGCGCAGCGCTTGCTTATTATTTTATCACTACATTTTCGGATTTAAATGCCATTGCACCTGAAGTTTTTCAATCGTTCAATCCACTCTTTATAGTATTTTTAACGCCATTGGTTATGGGCGCATTTACCTATCTTGGTGAAATCAAAAAGGAACCTTCTACGCCCAAAAAAATCGGAATCGGGATGATAATCGCTTCAATCGGTTTCTTGGTTGTTTTGGTTGGATCTATCGGATTGCTTTCCCCTCACGATTTAGGCGGACAAGCTGTGCCTGATTCTTCGCGGATAAGCCCTTATTGGCTGATAAACAGTTATTTAATTTTAACCATTGCTGAACTATTTTTAAGTCCGATGGGCTTATCTTTTGTTTCGAAAGTATCGCCTTCGCGCTTCCAAGGATTAATGCAAGGCGGCTGGTTATTGGCAACTGCTGTTGGAAACAAACTTCTTTTTGTTGGAAGTACTTTCTGGGGAAAACTTGACCTTTGGCAATTGTGGGCCATATTTATTGTGATGTGTTTACTTTCTGCTGCCTTTATTTTCTCTATCATGAAAAAATTGGAAAAAGCAACAAATTAATACGCACCTTTTTAGATTTAAAAAACCCGAAAGTCTGATTGGCTTTCGGGTTTTTCTATTTTTGCATTATGGAATATCCTTGGAATCACCCGCGTCGTTTTAACGCTTATGCGCAATATTTTGAAAAAATAATGGGTGAACGTGTACAGAAAG
>DYSK01000099.1 GCA_020718315.1 Draconibacterium orientale | reverse complement strand
TCCGCTTCGGCTGCTGTGAATCATTTCGATATAATCATTTGATTTTTCTACCACTAAACTTACATGGCCAACGGAGGAAGACGAAATGTTTCGACCTTTGAAAAAGAGCAAATCGCCGTTTTGAATATCTTCGAACTTGATGTGTTCAACCACCGTAGCTATGGCTCTGCTCGAACGTGGCAATACAATCTGATGCTGAGAAAAAACATAGCCAACAAATCCGCTGCAGTCCATCAAATTTCCTTTTTCGTTTTTGAATCGGTAAGGTTTTCCTAAATACAATTTGCTGGTATTGATGATATCGGAAATAGCATCCAATTTTTGTGGCGTGAAATAGGCCAATGTATCTTTCGTTTCTTGCGCTTGCGCAAAGCGAAAGGTTAAAGTCAAAAACAAAAAGACGGCTACAAAACGAAAACTCATGCGAATAAAATATAAAAAAACAACTAAATTTAATGAAAATCAAGCGAATAAATTCAAAAAAAACAACATTTACCAAAACAGAATAGTCCAAAATGAACGGACAATATGAAATGAATCACACCCTTGAAAAGGCAAATTAAGACAAAAAATTGCTTAAAAGCGAATAAAAAGCCTGCGAAAAACACATTTCTGTCTCTGTTATTTCGCAATAAAGTGACTATGATAGCATTACAAAACAATTTGTAGGCCTTCAATTTTGATTGCTTTTACGGTTTTTTGCAGCGGTGCGGTTTTTTTTCGGAATTGTAATTTTGCTGAAAAGAATTTGTTTCGGGAAAGCTGTTTGGCTTTTTTTCAAAGAGAAAATTGCATTTAGCAAAGAAGACAGACGTTCTTGGTCGAGAGACTCTGTTTCAAACTCACGAAACAACAAAAATTGACAAGTCCGTGAAAAATTGTTAAGAGCGTTTTGTTTCAAGTTGATTTTTATATATTTGTCGCTCAATTAAGTCTAAACCAATCAATATAAAGGATAAAACATGATGAAAGGAAGAATAATCCTACTGGCTCTTTTTGTGGGCTTAGTAACTTTTACCAAAGCGCAGGATATTAATGCTGCAGGTGCCAAATTTAATGAAGGAATCGAGTTGGATAAGGCAAAAGATTATGCGGGAGCAATAAAAGTATGGGAAGAGAGCGTTGCTATTTGCAATACGCTTGGCGCCGAAGCGGTAGAACTGAAGATTATGGTTCAAAAAAAATTGGCCTATACGTATTTTAAAGAAGGAATCACCCTTTATAAAAAGGAAAGTTTTGATCCGGCAATTAGCGCATTGAAAAGTGCCGAAAAATTGGCCGGAGAAGTAGCCGACTTGAAAACACAACAGCAAGCCACTACCTACATTCCTAAAATATATGCTTCAAAAGGACTCGCTTATTCCACAAGAAAGGACTATGAAGGATCTTTAAAAGTGTTTGAAGAAGCATTGGTGTTCAATCCAAATTGCGTGGATGCTTTTTATGGCAAAGGAATGGCTTATAAAGAATTAGATCAGTTTGAAAATGCAATAGAAGCTTTCGACAATGTCATTTTGTTTGGTGCCGGAAATACCAGTGCAGCAAAAAAAGTGGCCAGCGCCACCGAAGCCGCTCAATTGATGTTCGAATCAAAAGCGGCCACCGAAATGCAAATAGAACACAATGCCGAAGCGGTTGTTTTGTTGACCAATGCTTTGAAATACAACGATCAATCCGTAAATGCATTTTATCTTTTAACACTTGCCAACAATAAATTGAAAAAGTGGGATGCAAGCATTGCTGCCGGACAAAAAGCCCTTACGCTTGAAGGCGTTGATTCAATGGCTATTCAATTCGAATTGGGAAAGGCATTTCAGGCAAAAGGTGAAAACGCAAACGCCTGTGCTGCTTACAAATTGGTTACAGCAGGCCCCAATGTAGCTGCTGCAAAATATCAAATTACAGAAGTTTTAAAGTGCAATTAAACCAACTATCGGGCTCAAATTGTAAAAAGGCATTCAGATTGGATGCCTTTTTCTTTTTAACGGTTTTTGCCCGAGAATTTTCATAAATTTGCTAAGAGGTCGGTTTTGAGTTCTTAAATATATGCATTATGGAAATACTTTCTAAAAAATGGTTGCTAATTTTCTTGAATGCTTTAGCCGTTTTTGCAATCGGATTGATATTGCTGCTCACACCCATCGAGGTAATTCGAAGCTTTGTTTTTGTTGTGGGAATAGTGATTGCCTTTATGGGATTGCTGTTGATTTTCGGCGCTTTTGCCCATCTGAGTACAAATAAAACTGCTGTGTTTTGGCTCATTCAGGGGATGTTTAACTTGCTGATAGGCGGTATTGTTCTATTTTATCCCGAAGCATCGTTTCGATTTTTGATGATTCTGAGCGGATTGTGGGCGCTTGTTATAGGCATTTATCAATTTTCTGTAAGTTTCACGGCCATCAACAGCTCTGTCCTTTTGCGAGTAAATGGTTTTGTGGTGATTGGCTTAGGCTTGGTTTTAATTTTCGCTCCCGAACTTTTTGTTGGACTAATGATTCAGATTTTAGGTCTGTTGCTTGTTTTAATTGCGGGCGTTATGTTCTATTTTTCTTTTCTTCTGTATCAGTTTAAACCAGAAAAAGAGATTGAGAAACCGACAAACGAAATTCAAAACTAGAAGACAAGAAGTTAAAATGCCTTGATGTCTTTGACGTTCAGTTGTAAGCTTTTTACATTATTCCATTCGTTTTCTTCCAAAGTATAACAAAGATTGAAAACGGCTTGGTTTTCGCTTGCTTTCTGAGTATAATATTTGCTGTCCGATTTTATCAAATGAAATTTGTCGGATTGTTGAAACGCGATTCCCGAAAACGGATAACTCGAAGCATTTTTTTGAATCACTTCCAGCTTAATGTGCTTTTCGCCAACAATTCTAGACTTGCTGGTGTCGATCAATTCGTTGGTTTGAAAAACAGGCAGCATATTGTTAGGGCCAAAGGGCGCAAATTGTTTTAAAATACGATAAAACTTTTGATTTAAATCGCTCAAACCTATTTCCAAATCTATGGTGATTTGTGGAACCAACGAAGCCTCTGTGATATTGTTTTGTACATAGGTTTCAAAACAATGGCAGAAAGCATCAAAATTTTCCTGTTTCAAAGACAAGCCGGCAGCATAAGTGTGACCGCCAAAATGTTCCAAATGAGCACTGCACGACTCTATGGCGTCGTAAAGATCAAATCCGAAAACAGACCTACAAGAAGCAGTGAGAATGCCGTTTGATTTTGTGAAAACGATGGTTGGTTTATAATAAACTTCTATGATCCGTGAAGCAACAATTCCAATGACTCCTTTCGACCAATCTGCTTTAAAAACAATATTTGCCTTCTTGTTTTCGCGCTCCGGGTCTTGTTTGATAATCTCTAAAGCTTCCTCGGTAATCTTGCTGTCTAATGTTCGCCTTTCAGTATTTAAATCATTTATTTGGTTGGCAATCACATCGGCTTCTTCCTGTGTTTTGCTTATCAATAGCCGAACAGAGTCTTTTCCGCTTTCGATTCGTCCGGCGGCATTGATGCGCGGACCCAATTGAAAAACAAGATCGCTTATTCCTAAAGACTTTTCGAATACTTCGTCGGCTTGATTTAGATTGCGAGGACGTAATTTTTTAACACTCGTGTATTTTAAAATCGCTTCGATTCCTTTGCGGGGCGTTTTATTTATTTTTTGTAAACCAAAAAAAGCAAGCGTTCTGTTTTCGCCCGTAAGAGGCACAATATCAGAAGCAATGCTGATGGCAACCAAATCCAAGTATTCCTCCAACTGTTTGAATGGAATCTGGCGAATTTGCGAAATGGCTTGTGCCAATTTAAACGCAACTCCGCAACCCGAAAGCTCTTTGTATGGGTAATTACAATCGAGTCGTTTGGCGTCTAGCACAGCAACAGCTTCGGGGAGCGTATCGCCCGGACGATGATGATCGCCAATGATAAACTCTATATTTTTTGATTTGGCATATTCAATTTTATCAATCGCCTTAATTCCACAATCCAGCGCGATCACCAATTTAAAGTTGTTTTCGGCAGCGAAGTCGATCCCTTTTTCTGAAATTCCATATCCTTCGGAATACCGATCCGGAATGTAAAAATCGAGATCGGCTCCAATTTTTTTCAGAAACGAATACAAAAGCGCAACAGCGGTTGTTCCATCCACATCATAATCGCCATAAACCAATATTTTTTCTTTGTGTTGAATGGCCACCTGGATCCGCGAAACCGCCTTGTCCATATCTTTCATCAAGAAAGGATCGTGTAAATGACTGTAATCCGGACGAAAAAAAGCACGGGCTTGTTCAAAAGTGGTAATATCGCGCTGAACAAGCAAATTAGCTATGTTTTCGCACACATCAAGCTCTTGAGCCAAGTTTTTAACGATCGGCTCCGCTCCTTTTTTTTGAATAATCCAGCGTTTTTCCATATTTTCTGTCCGAACAAAGGTACATTTTTTTAAGTCTATTTTCAGACCGCGTTGATGCTTTTTAAAAATCGTTCATTCTAAAAAAACAGAACAACACGATCGAATTGATAAAACAAGGTTTTATGCTTGCTCAAAGAACGTATCAGATTCATTTTTGTTCAAAAAAAGATAAAGAGTAGCTAATTTTGTATTTTTGTGGTAGGATGAGTAGTCAATTGATACTAAATGACCTGAGTTTGTGGCTGGATACCAATACAAAACCATTGGTAATTAGTGGGCCGTGTAGTGCTGAATCGGAAGAACAAGTGCTTGAAACGGCACGAGAATTGGCAAAGATAGAAAACGTTAAATTTTTTCGGGCGGGCGTTTGGAAACCGCGCACACGGCCAAATATGTTTGAAGGCCATGGCGAAGAAGCTTTAAAATGGCTGCAAATAGCAAAGCAAGAAACTGGTTTGAAAACGACTGTTGAAGTAGGAAATCCCCAGCATGTAGAATTGAGTTTGAAATATGGAATAGACGTTCTTTGGATTGGTGCCCGAACGGTAGTGAACCCTTTTTCGATACATGAAATTGCGGAGTCTTTGAAAGGGGTCGATATTCCGGTGATGGTAAAAAACCCATTAAATCCCGATTTATCGCTTTGGATAGGCGCTTTGGAACGATTGAATCATTCGGGTATTACAAAATTAGCGGCCATTCATCGCGGCTTCGATTTTTTTAAGAAATCCACTTTTCGAAATGCGCCCATGTGGGAAATCCCCATCGAGCTAAAACGATTGTTTCCTCACCTTCCTGTTTTTACCGATCCAAGCCACATTGCCGGAAAGCGAAGCTTACTTACCGAAATTGCCCAAAAAGCACTTGATTTGGAAATGGACGGCATTATGATTGAGTCGCATTGGCAGCCTGAAAAAGCGTTGACAGACGCCAAACAACAAATTACACCATCGGCTTTAAACGAATTAATCAAAAATCTGATTCTTCGCGAACGAAGCGGCGATTTCAATTTCGAAACAAAATTGGAAGAATATCGCTCAGAGATTGATCGGCTCGATGCTGAAATGATCGAAATATTGGCTCGCCGATTGAATATTGTTGACGCCATTGGCCAGTATAAAAAGGAAAACAATATCACCATTCTTCAACTTAAACGTTGGTCAAACATCATTCAGGAACGTTTGGAAAATGGCAGAAATTTGGGCGTGAGCAGCGATTTTTTGATCAAAATATTAGAATTGGTTCATCGGGAATCCATTGCTCGGCAAGCGAAAATCTTTCATTCGAGGGATTAATTTTATAAAAGTTCTAAACGATACGAATCCATCTTAATAAAAATAAATAGCAAGATGGTAAAAGCCCAAAGAGAACTGCCTCCATAACTAAAAAACGGCAACGGAATTCCAATAACAGGAGCCAGACCGATAGTCATACCAACATTTACAGCCATGTGAAAAAACAAAATGGATGCTACACCATAGCCATATATTCTACTAAAGGCCGAACGCTGTCGCTCCGCAGCATAGAGCAGCCGAATGAGAAATCCTATATATAAAATAAGAAACAATGAACTTCCAAGAAATCCCCATTCTTCTCCAACGGTACAGAAAATGAAATCGGTACTTTGCTCAGGAACAAATTTGTATTTTGTTTGCGTGCCTTGTAAAAATCCTTTTCCTGCAAAACCGCCCGATCCAATTGCTATAAGAGATTGATGAACATTGTATCCAGCACCTTTTAAATCGGTTTTCTTTCCGAGCAAAATTTCAATTCGTTCCTTTTGATGTTCTTGCAGTATATTTTCGAAAGCATAATCAACAGAAAAAACAAAGGCTACAATTACCGCAAACAAACCAAAAAGTGTAAATAAATTTTTTCTGGCTTTTTGAGTTATCATAAACAAAACAACCGTGATAGCAGCAATAATTCCAAGCACAAGATATTTTCCAACCATGAGTGTAAACACAAAAAGAATTGCTGTTACAAAGCCGAGGATTAAGAAATTTCCACTAAACCCTTCGCGATATAGAACCAAGACGAAAGAAACGTAAACAATAGCAGAACCGGTATCGTTTTGAAGCAAAATCAAAGCGGTAGGGATAAGCAGAATGAAGCCGGCAATAAAAACGGTTTTGGCCGTTTTTAAATTGTTATCCAAATTGCTAAGGAAGCTTGCTAAGGCCAAATTGGTGGCAAATTTCGCAAACTCAGCAGGCTGCAACGAAGCGCTACCGATATGAAACCACGATTTTGATCCCGAAATTACTTTCCCGAAAAGCAAAACGAGGACAAGCATCAACATGCCTACGCCATAAATGAGATAAGAAAAGGACGAAAATATTTTTACGTCCAACATCAAAATAATCGTTGCCAGAAGCAATGAACTCATTATCCATACAAACTGAATGCCATAGAGCTGGGAGCGGTCTAGAATGGAAGGCGATTCGGGATTGTAAACGGCTGCATAAATGCTTATCAGCCCCATAAACACAAAAAGCAGATAGAAGCCTACCAAATACCAGTCTAGATTATGAAAAATACTCTTTCGCTCTCTCATTATTTTGGAATTAAATCGGCTTCAAGAATTTGTTTTTCTTTTTCTTTTCTTCTTATTTCTCTGTAGAAATATTTTTCCATCATTAGGCTGGTGATAGGCGCAGCCCAAGTGCCACCATAGTCTCCGGCATTTTCTACAATTACGGCAATGGCAATTTTAGGGTTGTCTTTAGGCGCAAAAGCGATAAATACACTATGGTCTCTGCCGTGTGGGTTCTGAACCGTTCCTGTTTTTCCGCACACAGTTATAGAGTCCATGGAGGCTCGCGAAGCAGTACCTCCTACTTGAGCCACTTTTTCCATCCCTTCAATAACGGGAATAAAATGATGCCGATCCACCAACACCGTTTTTTTATTGGTAGCCGATTTGGTTAAATTTTCACGGTCATGAATCGCTCTCACCAAATGGGGCGGATAATAAAATCCACGGTTGGCAATAATGGCAGCCAAATTGGCCAATTGCATGGGCGTTATCAAGATTTCGCCTTGTCCGATTGCCAACGACCGAACAGTCATAGCGTTCCATTGTCCATTATACGTTTTGTCGTAATATGCTTTTGAGGGAATGTTTCCCGCGCTTTCAAACATCAAATCGCTGTTAAATTTTTCGCCCAGACCAAAACTTTTTACAATATTATACCAAGCTTCGTAGGCATCGTGCGAATTGCGATAGCGAGGATTGTTCAAT
>DYSK01000098.1 GCA_020718315.1 Draconibacterium orientale | reverse complement strand
TATCTTCCAAATTCGGTATAGATATCAGGATTGGGCACATTTTCGGCATCGGTAGCTTCCTTAATACTTTTTACAATTTCGTTTATCATATATTCGTAACTGTATTCAAATCCTAAATGGTTTCGAATAGGAAATCCACCGCCTAAATTAAAAGAGTCGAGTGAATTGCATTGTTTTTGGAGTTCGATGTAGAGTTTGAGTGCCTTTTGAAATTCGCCCCAATAGTAGAGTGTGTCTTTGATTCCGGAGTCAACAAAGAAATGAAACATTTTCAGCTCCACATTTTTATTTCCTTTGATGTTCTTATTGAAAAAATCGAGCATTTCGGTATGTCGAATACCAAGTCGGGATGTATAATAGGCCGATTGGGGTTCTTCGTCGATAGCCATTCGTAAGCCAATTTTTATTTTGTCGCCTTTGGCAAATTTAACCAATCGGCTCAGCTCATTCACACTATCCAAAACTACAATCGAGTTTTTGAATCCGGTTTTTACCAGATCTACAATTTTGATAATGTATTCGTCGGTTTTGTAACCGTTGTGTACAATAATTCTATTCTTGTCGATCTGTTTGTTTTTGTATAGATTGAGGATTAAATCGATATCGAAAGAAGAAGAGGTTTCGAGATTGACTTTGTGTTTTAATGCTTCGCTGATTACGTGATGAAAGTGATTGCATTTGGTGCAGTAGCAGAAATGATATTTTCCATCGTAGTCGTTATTTCGAATGGCGCGGTTGAACAAATTTCTTGCCTTTTTAATTTGCTCTCCAATTTTTGGGAGATAAATAAATCGAAAAGGAGTTCCGTATTTTTCGATTAAATATTTTAGTGAAATCCCATGAAAGGTGAGGTAATCATTACGCAAATCAAAACCTTCCTGTGGGAAGTAATAACTTTGCTCAACCAGATCGAAATAAGTATTTTTCATTCTTTAATTCTAAATTAATGCTTAAATAAAAAATTTAGACCAAAATTCCACCAATAGATTTTAGGCCTTTAATAATCGTCATATCCGCTATCATCGGCCACATCGTCGGCAATATCGTCCATATCGTCGTTGTATTTATCTTGGTACTCTTCGCGCGTTTCATCACGCAACATACCGTCGTCGTCGTAATCATCGTCGTCTTCAATGATGGCTAAAGCTTCATGAACAGTCATGCGAATTAGGTAGTAAGTGTCGTCCGTTTCAAAAGGAAGCGCGCTCACTCTTTTTCCGTCTTTGTTTGTAAAAGTGACTAAGTTTTGGCTGAATCCGAATGGATACTTTAGCTTTATTTGTTCGTGAATTTCTTCTGATAGCTTTTCGTAATCTTTGATAACCCTTTTTTTCTCCATATTTTGAATAATTTTACAGGCTAAATATATAAAATATTTTAATTAATTGTTTAGTAAAGCACGTCTAATGAAAAGTATAGACTATTTTATTTCGTTTTTATTTGAGTGTGTAAATAAAAGAAATATATTTAAATACAATGAAAAAAAAATAATTTTTTAACACGTTCTTTTTTTGGCTAAAAATAATCTGGTTTGAATGTATTATTGCCCGAACTCCAAAGGTAGAAACTTGGCTTATTTAGGCTAAATTCATTCCAAATTCAGCAGTTTTTTTTTAATTCTAAGGTTTCTATTTCAAATAATTTGAGTTTAAGTTTAAACCGCACATTTTGATATAATAGCCAATCTTTGCCTATTCCAAATTTCTTATTTATAGTAATTCATTATATTGCCTGATATAAGTTGCAAGGAAACCTCCGCCAATTTTGTTTGGTATTGTACGGACACCAAACTTTCTTTCGCATCGAGCAAACTTTTTTGCACTTCGCGCAATTCGATGCCGCTTAAACTGCCCAGTTTATATTTTTCCAAGGCAATTTCCAAATTTTCGCTGGCTGTTTGCAGGTTTTGTTCTTCCAATTTTATCAAGCGTAAATGATTGCTGTAGGCATTAAAAAGTGTAATTAAATCAGCTTTAACTACTTGTTCTACCTTTCTATATTCAAGTTCTTTGTTTTTAATATCGATGGTAGCATTCGAAAGGTTTCTTTTTTGATTGAAGCCATCAAAAATATTTATTCCAAAAGTAATTCCGTAATTCATTCCGTGCGAAAGTGAATTTGTGTACGTTCCCGTTTCATAAACATTTTTGGAAATACTATAGCCTGAATAAAGATTCAAATAAGGATAGGTTCTTGACATTACCAGCTGATAATCATAGGTTGACAGATTTTGATTTTTTTTGCTAATTTGAAGTCCTGTATTTTTGAGCATTGCTTGGTCAGAAAGAATTTCGAACTGAAGTTCTGGATTCACGAGTATGGAAGAGTCTTGAAGTGAGAATTCATTCGCAATTTCTTCGACTCCCATTAGTTCGTTAAGTTTGACCTGTGCTGACCTTAATGTTTCGTAATGTTTTGAAAGACGCGAACTATCCGCATTTAAGTAAACACGTGATTGCAATACTTCCAATTTAGAACTTGAACCCAACAAATACCTTTCTTCGTCAATACGCAATCTTTCTTTGGAAAGCTTTATAGCATAATTCAAATTTATTTGCATTTGAACTTGTTGAATAAAATTGTAGTAAGCTGCAATCAAATCGGCTACTAAATACTCCACTGATAATTGTGTTCTTAAAGTGCCCAATTGGTCTAATTCATTTAACTTTTTAAAGGTGGTTTGAACATTAAACCCTTCAAAAAGCGTCCAATTCATTGATACACTCGAATATAAAGATTGATTGTGTATTCCGCTGTTGGTATTTTGTCCGCCCTCGCTTAGGTTTTGGATGGAATTATTAACGGTTCCGCCCACTTGATTATAAAGGCTCACAGATGGCATAAATCCGGCATTTCCTTTCGTAAAATTGTTTTTGGAAATAGCTTCTGTATTTCGGGCGATAAGGAGCGAAAAATTCCGCTCCAAGCCGGTGGAAATGCAATCGTTGAGATTGTATATTTTTTGCGCCTTTCCAGCTGTAATAATTCCAAAAATAAAAATATAGAAAACTAAAGATCGAATTTTCATGGTGTATTTTATCATTTAATTAGCAGGAATTTCTTCATTTATATCAGAGATTTTTTCTGCCTCCTTTATTCCTTTAGACTTTGGTTCTGTAGAAATAATATTGTAGATAGCCGGAACAATATAAAGAGTCAAAAAGGTAGATATCAATACGCCACCTACCACTGCAGTACCCATCGCTACACGACTTTTAGCTCCTTCGCCAAATCCGAGTGCCAGAGGAGCAATACCAAGAACAGTGGCCATACTGGTCATTAATATAGGTCTGAAACGGGCAGCTGCAGCTGATTTTATAGCCTCAAGTCGAGATAATCCGATTTGTTTTCGTTGGTTTGCAAATTCCACAATGAGAATTCCATTCTTAGAAACCAAACCAATAAGCATAATTATTCCAATTTGACTAAAGATATTCATCGTAATATTGAAATACCACATAAAAAACAAGGCGCCCAAAAGTGCCAGCGGAACAGTCATCATAACAATCAGCGGATCTTTAAAACTTTCAAATTGAGCTGCCAGCACCAAGAAAATCAGGATCAAAGCCAACATAAAAGCAAACATCAAACTTGAAGAGCTTTCTGTAAAATCTTTTGAATCGCCTGCCAAAGCAGTTCTGTAGGAATCGTCGAGTACTTTGTCCGCAATTTTATCCATTTCCTCCAAACCTTCACTAATTGTCTTTCCTTTTGTCAATCCTGCCGAAACTGTTGCGGCAACAAATCGATTGTAGCGAGTGAGTTGTGGAGGAGCTGTTTCTTCGGTTAGAGTCACCAAATTATCGAATTGAATCATTTCTCCGGCATTGTTTCGCACATACAAAGATTTTAAATCGAGCGGCTTGTTGCGGTCGCTCCGCGCCAATTCACCCAAGATTTGGTATTGTTTCCCGTTCATAAAAAAATAGCCAAATCGCTGTCCACTTAAAGCAAGTTGTAAAGTTTGGCCAATATTTTGAGTGGAAACACCCAATGAAGTGGCTTTTTCGCGGTCGATATGAATTCTCAATTCGGGTTTGGTAAATTTCAAGTTAACATCGGCCATCTGAAATGTAGGATTTTCAGCCACTTTTTCCATAAATGGAGGAATAATTTCTTTCAATTTCCCAATAGAAGTTGCTTGAAGGACATATTGTATGGGCATACCGGAACGGCGACCACCAAAAGTAGATTGTTGTGTAACAAACGCTCTTGCTTTGGTTTTATTCTGTAACACATTGCTCAAGCCATCCGAAATTTCTTGCTGAGTGCGTGTCCGATCATTTGGTGGTAGCAACATTATTCGGATATTAGCTCCCGAACCACCTCGCACCATAGCTGTATATCCTTCACGTTCGGGCACGTAATCCTCTATTGTTTTGGTAATATCATTAACGTAATCCAACATAAATTCATAAGTGGCTCCTTGTATAGCAGAAGTATTGATTGAAATTTGAGACCGATCTTCCATAGGCGCCATTTCGGCCGGAATCGTTTTCCAAAAAATGAAAATCAGCACAAAAGAAACAGCTAAAATTAACACCGAAATCCATGGTTTATTTAAAAATGCCACTAAACTATTTCTATATCTGACATTTAGGTTTTGAAAAAAACCTTCTGTATTCCTAAAAAACCAATTATGTTTTGAATGAGAAATCAAAAGTTTAGAGGAAACCATTGGTGTCAGCGATAAAGCTAAGAAAGCCGAAATGGCTACCGCTCCGGCCAAGACGATGCTAAATTCGCGAAAGAGCCTGCCTGTTAATCCCTGTAAAAAAATTATCGGAAAAAATACCGAAATGAGCGTAATCGTAGTAGAAATGATTGCGAAATAAATTTCTTGTGAACCTTTGAGTGCAGCTTCTTTTGGATTCATGCCTTCTTCTATTTTCACATAAATATTTTCCATCACCACAATGGCATCGTCCACCACAATTCCTATCGCCAAAACAATTGCCAAGAGTGTCAATACATTTATGGTATAACCGGCCAAATACATAATAAAAAAAGCGCCTATAAGCGAAACCGGAATAACGAGAATAGGAATAAGTGTTGCACGCCAATCGCGTAAGAAAAAGAAAATAATCACCACAACAAGAAAAAAAGCAATGTAAATGGTGTCTTTTACCTCTTTAATCGAATTTCTGATATATTGTGTATTGTCGAAACCAATTTTAATTTTAACGTCTTCGGGCAAATCTTTTTGGATGTATTCCAATCGACGATATACTTCATCCACAATATCAATGTGGTTTGATCCGGGTTGTGGTACGATTGCATCACCAACCATTGGAACACCGTCTCTTTTTAAAATTCCTTGAATGTCTTCAGGACCAAGTTCGGCTCTGCCAATATCGCTAAAACGAACAACTTGATTTCCATTTTGCTTCACAATCAAATCGTTAAACTCTTTAGGAGTAGTAAGCAACCCCATGGTTCGGATGGTCAATTCCATGTTGTTTCCTTGGATTGATCCGGAAGGTAGTTCCACATTTTCGCGCGAAATAGCATTTCGAACATCCATTGGTGTAAGTCCGTACCCAGCAAGCTTAACTGGATCAAGCCAAAGTCGCATCGCATATCTTTTTTGTCCCCAAACCATTACGGCACTCACGCCGGAAATTGTCTGAAGTTGTTCTTTGAATGTAAGTTCTGCTATTTCAGAAAGTTCAAGAAGCGATCTTTTTTCGCTTTCGATCGTAATAAACATGATTGGATTGGCATCGGCATCGGCTTTTGAAACAGTTGGCGGATCGCAATCGCGGGGAAGCATACGGGCGGCTTGAGAAACTTTATCACGAACATCGTTGGCAGCGGTTTCCATATCGACGGAAAGCTCAAATTCGATGGTAATATTGCTTCTTCCTTGGCTACTAGAGCTAGTGAGCGAACGAATTCCGGGAATTCCATTTATTGATTGTTCAAGAGGTTCGGTGATCTGTGTTTCGATAACATCGGAGTTGGCTCCAGGGTAGGATGTACTTACTGAAACGATGGCAGGATCCACACTCGGAAACTCTCTGACTCCAAGAAAAGTTAATCCAACAAAACCGAAAAGTAAAATTACAATGGCCATTACGGTGGCAAAAACAGGACGTTTTATACTTACTGATGAAAGACTCATAAACTAATTTATCGGGATTAATTGTTATTCAGTAATGTATCGAATACGATTGGCAAGTTTTCTCTTAATTGGAGAATTCCAGTTACTAAAAGCGTATCACCAATCTGAAGGCCACTCAATATCTGAACCTGAGATTCGGTACGTAATCCAGTTCTAACATTTCTGGAAACAGCTTTTCCATTTCGCGTCACAAACACTTTTTCGCCTTCCATTTCCGGGATTAAGGCTTCGTTTGGAATGGCAATTGCATTGTCAATATTCGACATTTGCAACGTAATAGAAGCATAGCGCCCCGATTTCAATTCTTCCTCATCATTGGCATACAATGCACGTAAAGCGATTGTTCTGGTTTCGATATCTATTTTTGGATCAACAGCATACACCATTGCTTGATAATCTACATTGCTTCCGTCAATTCTAAAGCTGATTGGATATCCTTTTTTTATTTCGGAGGCATAGCGTTCAGGAATTGAAAACTCAATTTTCAAGGGGCTTATCTTTATCAGCTTTGCAATCTTTGTGGCCGGTGTAGCATAGGCGCCTTCGCTAAGAAAGCGTAAACCGATAATTCCATCAAAAGGAGCCCGCAATTCGGTTTCGGAAATCCGCGCTTGGATCAAATTGATATCGGCTTCCAATGTTTGCAATTCGGTAACGATCTGATCATAACTTTCCCGACTGATAGCATCTTTATCGAGCAAACTCCGCTGACGAAATTCTTTTGCCTGAGAAAGCGCTTTTTGAGCCTGCAGTTTCTGCAATTGAGCCTGCAAAGGTTTATCGTTTATTTTGGCCAAGAGTTCGCCTTTTTGCACACGTGTTCCTTCGGTAAATTTGATACTGATAATTTTTCCGGACGTTTCGAACGACATATCCACTTCTTCGTCAGGGCGCAGCGTTCCGGTAGCTTTAACATATTCGCTCAACTTTTGGGGCTTGATCAGATAACCACTAACAGTTAAAGTTTTTCGTTCAGCCATTTTTTTCTGCGTAAGTCCTTTCGAGTTCTTATTTTGAGTATTAAAAAGCGGCATTAGCTTGGGATAAGCAATTACAACTACTACTGAAAAAATCATAACAAAAGTGAGACCTTGCTTGAGTTTTTTATTCATAAAAGCGATTCTTTAAGATTTATAAACTTCCTTTTTTTGAGGAATAGTTGGTTTGGTTTTGGTTTGCTAAACAAATTCACAACTTGGGAGCTGTGAATTTGAGAACAAAAATAGACAATTTCCTCTTGTCCTGTAAAGATATTGCATTATTGTGATTTTTTTGGGAAACATCAATGATTAATTCTTTAGGCTCTGCGGCAATCAATCTATAAGTTAGAATAAACGTCCAGTCTCCTTTGTCGAAATCATTGCCATTTTTAGGAATGTATTGCCCCTGTATTCTGTTTGCACTTAAAAGATCCGAAACCCTATGTATAAATTCGTGATTTATTATAAAAAGTCTGATTTTAACACTTTTATCGAAAAAAAATATTGTACACCTTAAAAAATTACTTACTTTTACCTAGCATATTTACAGATAGTTTTGACACACACCATCGACG
>DYSK01000097.1 GCA_020718315.1 Draconibacterium orientale | reverse complement strand
AAATCAAATGTAAGCATTTATTTGAGCAATCGAAAAATATAGGCTTAAAAATTTCTTATTTATTATCTGAGCTTTAAATACTTCGCCTTCGTTTAGTTTAAAAATGGAGAATGGTGAATACGCTGAATTGCAAATTCAGCTAAACGAGGATTGCAAATTCAGCTATGCGAGGCTCGGAACAAACAAATCTGTTTGTAAAAACAGAAGCCGGTGTATTTTCACTAATTTCGCCTGCAATAAAACGATTCCATTCAATGCAAAGATGAGCAAGCTGCGTATTCTGATCGATCAAAACATTCCCTTTATTCAAGGCTTACTTGATGCTACAGCCGATGTAATTTATTTTCCGGGAAATAAGATTAGTTCTGAAGAAGTAAAAAACGCAGATGGATTAGTTATTCGTACACGTACAAAATGCAATGCCGATTTATTAAAAGATTCGAACATAAAGTTCATCGCTTCGGCCACCATTGGTTTTGATCATATTGATACTGAATTTTGTAAAGAAAACAATATTTCGTGGGCCAATGCACCAGGCTGCAATGCTTCTTCCGTTGAACAATATGTGGTTTCGACTCTTTTAAGTCTGGCTAAGAAATACAATTTTGAATTGAAAAATAAAACGATTGGCATTGTTGGTGTCGGAAATGTAGGAAACAGAGTTAAAAATGCAGCTTTTGCATTGGGAATGAATGTAATACTCAACGATCCGCCACGCCAACGATCTGAAACGTTGCCAAATTTTGTTGATTTGGATTTTATTCAGAAAAATGCTGACATTATTAGTTTTCATGTTCCGTTAATCAAGCGCGGGATTGATAAAACATTGGATTTAGTAAATAGCTTGTTTTTCGAGAACGTTAAAAAAGGTATTATTCTTTTGAACACTTCGCGTGGAGAAATAATTGATGAAGCCGCCTTGGAACAAGCCATTGATAAAGGAATAATCCAAGCTGCTGTTTTGGATGTTTGGAGAAATGAGCCAAACATAAATCAGCGTTTATTAAACAAAATCACTTATGCTACGCCGCATATTGCCGGTTATTCCGCTGATGGAAAAGCAAAAGGAACCGAAATGAGTATAATCTCAGTTTGCAACGCATTTCAGATTCAAATTTCAGATTGGACAGCACTTGAAATTCCAAAGCCCAAAAATGCATTCATTCAAATTGATTGTAAAAGTAAAAACAATCAAGAAATAATTTTCGAAGTCTATAAACAGTGTTATTCCATTCTGGAAGACGATTCACTCTTACGAAAATCGCCCGCTGATTTTGAAAAATTCAGAGAAAATTATCCTTTGAGAAGAGAATCAAAAGCATATCGCGTAGAACTCAAACAATGCAAAAACGAGGAACTGGTGAATACACTACTAAATCTTGGTTTTCAATCTATTGAACTTAAAAATTCAGCAAAAAAAGATTTGAATAATCCGTTAGGGTGAAAGAAGTTTTATCGTAGAAATCAATTGTTCTGCTATGGAATAATTCATTGTAGTACTTTTTGAGATTTTCGCTCTGCAAAGGCATCCTATAAATATAATACGAATGCGTATTGTAAACCGGTTTTCGGTAACCCACCGCTTCAGAAAAATTTACATAGCTCGCGTTTTTGGCCAAAGGTTCTTTTGCTTTTGAGCCAAGTTGATTTTTGGCTCGTGTCATATATCTTAAACCTTTTAAAATCATATCTTTATTATTGAAATGAATAAAGATTCTTTTCTGAATAGTCAATTGTTCAACCCATTTTGCATGATTTATTGAGTTTACTGCTGGCGCGTTTAAAATCAAGTTTTCAAATAAATCTTTCTCTAAACCCACAAAAGCTTGTTTATTTACTGTACTTTCCAGATAATAATTTCCTATGCTGTGCAAAAACAAAGACCATTGCGATTGTTTTCCAAAATCCTTGCTCAGTTGTTTTGCCTCCTGTACAAAATGGAGCAAATCAACAAAAAACGGAATCCCTTCATCCACTTTCCCCTTGATTCCTTTCAAATTTTTAGAATCATAGTCCTTGCCAACCATTGCCGGCCATTGGTAAATAATCACATTTACTTTATAGAGTTTCTGCACTTCAAAAGCAATGTCTACCGATTCGAACAAAGTTTTGCCCGCTCCATGAATAAGCAGTAAATAGGAATCTTCCACTGAGCTTTGTTTCAAAAATTCCTTGGTATCGACGATGGTTTTGCAAATTGAATTTTCGTTATTTCTTGTAAAGGCCAATAGTTTCATCGGGCTTTGAATATCGAAACGATTGCTTAGTCGAATGCAACTATCTTGATTCTCTTCGGGTGCTAAGTGCGTTAATAAAAAAATAGTGTTGGCTTTAGACGTTGCCGAAACTTCCTGTGAAAAGCCGTTTGTTGTATAAGCCAAGAGAAAGAATAAAAGAAAACGATTAGGTAAAAGGGATAAAAATTTATACATTAAACTAGGATTGAGAATACAAAATTAGATATTTGTAAGACTTCCAAGGAATTGAACATAAATTTTAGGAATTTTTAATAAAGAAGATGTATTTTTGTGGCTGAATTACACAAGCACACAAACAAACATTTTCCAGATAATTTCATTTCCAATCAATCCGATAAGCACATGTATAGTTCAAGAAGCGAAAGACAACAACAAATAATCTATGCATCTATCAAATTGATTCATTCGCATGGAATACAAGGCCTAACGATCAAAAATCTTTCAAAAGCAATTGATGTTACCGAAGCTGCTATCTATCGACATTTCAAAAATAAAGATGAGATATTATATACCATTCTGGAAGATTTTAGAGCAAATTTAAAGCTCTATTCTAATTCGGTTTTGGAGAGCGATAATAAAGCCAAAGATAAGCTGTACTTAATATTAAACAAATTGATTGAAGTCTTTTGCGAAAATCCTTATATTGTATCCGTTATCTTTTCGGACGAAATTTTCAGAAACCGGCGGGATCTTTACGATAAAATAGGACAAATCATAACCCAAAACAATCAGTGCTTTTTAAGAATTATAGAAGAAGGGCAAAAAGCAAATGAAATAAGGAAAGAGCTTACCGCTGCAGAAATTTCTGTTATTGTCATGGGATCCTTTCGATTTACGATAAAAAACTGGCAAATGAGCCGGCAATCATACTCTTTAAAAGAAAAAGGGGAAGAATTTCTCCATTCGTTATTTAAACTTATTTTTATCTAAGCTTCGTTTTTTAGTTTTTGCGAGTGCGATAACAGGCTCGCCGTTTAAGCACAAATGCTCGTTATGACTCTTTTTTACAGTCGATAAATAACTCTTTATTAGGTACCGTATGGCAGTTCGGCTATTTCTTCTTGTTCAAAGACAGAGTCTGCCAATTTACATTTATTAAGTTTCAAAAGCATTTTTCAGAAAAACACACCTCATTTTTATTTAGAACCGAAATAAATTGCAACTATTTTCCCGGCGTTTTTGTCGTTGTTTTTTTCGATTAATAAAATTAGCTAACTAAAAGATTATCAAGTTTGTATACGCTTACTTACTTTATATATTTTATTGGTTTATAAGTACTTATAATATATATTTTTTGTTCTATCCGATAATGAATTTGTTTGAAATGTCAAAAGGATTAATAATTTTGAACCAATAATTAAACATTTAATAACAGATTTTATGAAAAAACTAGTACTAATTACTTTTGTCTTTTTCCTAGCTATAGGAGTAAATGCACAATCATTTGGTCTCCGTTTTGGTTATACCATGTCGGGGCTGCGTATCGATGATAATTTCGCTGATTATTTGGATGTAAGAGGTGTAGAAGGAAAGCTTACCGACGGTGTAAATATTGGTTTGGTATTTGAAAAAGCCATCAAACCAAAAATTGATTTACATGCGGAATTAAACTTTGCTCAAAAAGGCTCAGCATATGATATGTATGCCAATGAAGCAAATCACGGCACTTCAGGATACGGCCAGACAAATTTGAATTATTTTGAATTGCCTATTATGGCCAAGATTAAATTTGGACCGGCTTATTTTGCAGTTGGCCCACACATTGGATACTTAATTGGCGCTCAAGAAATCAAATACCGCGAAAACGATTTATTGGTAGCTGCTTACGGCGAAACTGCTGCAGCTGCAGCTCTAGGCGTTACCAGTTTGCAAGACACTGAATTCTTTGATTCGGACTTAGAAAATTTTAATCGTTTCGATTTTGGCGGCCAGTTTTCTTTAGGAGGTCAAGCTCCGGTTGGAAAAGTAAAAATATTTGCAGAAGCCAGAGCTACAGTTGCCTTCACGAATTGGGAAACTTGGAACACCTATGGAACCGACCAAGAAACCTACAATTTAGATTATAAAAAAAATATGGCCTTTACATTTGCTGTAGGCGTTTTGTTCAACAAACCTCAGAAATAAAATTATTTTTTAGTTAATTGCTGAAAGGCTGTCGATTTATCGGCAGCTTTTTTTGTTTCGGTATAACCAAAAACCAATAGTAAGTCGAAATAAGTACTGGATTTTTTATTTTCGAAACGTAATTTCCGAAAATTTATGTATTTCAAAAAAAACTGTGCAACCACCATTTACCGATCATAAATATTTTAAAAAACGATCCAGTTCAGCACTTCGAGTACGTCATTTTACTGCACTCAAAAATAATATATCTACTTAGTTGCCTAATATTCAAGTATTTTTCAAAATCTTAATTTCTGTATATATCTATTATTCAATTATATACAAAATTTATGATGCTTTTGTCAATGACCTACAATTCTCTATAAAGAAAATTTCATAATAATTTGCATTTTACGTATTTAATTGTACATTTGACAGTAGTTAATGTTAACTATTTAACATTGATATAAAACTAACATTATTAAATTATTGATAAAGAGCATATTTAACAAATAAAACAAAAAAGCTAATGAAACGAGTTCATCTAAATTCTTACACTCGTATATCGGAAAAAACAATTTAAAATAAGTTGAGTTTAATTTTTTTAATTAAAATGTTAGTTTATATAAACTACATATTTAAAAACAAACCAGATGAAAACATTAAATTATTGGGAAACACAAATCATTTCTTCACGATTCGAGAAGTTATACATTGCTCCACGTTGGAATTAAAAACTCCGATTTGATGGTCGACGAAAACATAGTTTTGATTGTGCAGGAAAGCATTATATATGATAAAACAAAGCATCGACATTAGGTTGATTATAGAACGAAAAGAAGGATTCTCAAAAATGAGTTTAAAACACAATAACTAAAATTATGGAAAAAGGATTAATAAAATTACTAAAAATGCCCTGGTTAGTCTTGGGGATTTGTTTTGCTTTAACCTTGGTATTATTTCTCCAAATGAAGGAGAAATCGCGACTGGAAACTGATCTAGACAAGTACATGCCTCAAGAGCATCCCGCTTTTGTTTATAGCGCAATGGCCGAAGAATGGTTTAGCATTAAAGACGGAATTATTTTTGCCATAGAAAATAAAAATGGCATTTACAATGCCGAAACGCTCGACACATTAAAACAGCTTACTAAACGATTGCAAAAGCTTCAACAAATAAATAAATCTGATGTCAATTCCTTATATACAGCAGACAATATTGTTGGTACAGAGGAAGGATTAGACGTAAAAGCATTTTTTACTCGAGTACCTAAAACCCAAGAAGCACTTGATGAATTACAAAAAACAGTCCGGTCGAACGAAATGGTTTATGGTCGCTTAGTTTCAGAATCGGAAACAGTTACGCTGGTTGTTGCCGAATTGGAAGATGGCGTTTTTTCACAAGAATTTTACAATGAAATTCTGGCAATAGCGGCTTCATATCAAACAGAAAACATTAAAGTTTATGTAGTTGGCCGACCTATTGTTGAAGGAACACTTGCTTTGCTTGCTCCTGCAGATATGAAAAAAATGATCCCTATTGTATTGTTGGTTCTTATTTTTGTTCTTTTTCTGGCACTCCGCAAAATTAAAAATACGCTGCTGGTAATGCTAGTAGTTCTAATTTCTACCATATGGACATTTGGGTTAATGGCTGCAACAGGCATTCCTATTTATGCTGTATCGACGATGTTGCCTGTTATGCTCATTGTTACTGGTGTAGCTTACGGAATGTATCTCTATAGTGATTTAGAGGCCTATATAAGGAACAATCCAACTGCAACAAAACTTGAAGCAGTAAGCAATATGCTAAAAGCGATGTCTATACCGGTAATAATAACGGCAGTAACAACATCCATAGGCTTTCTCTCTTTACTCACTTCACAAGTAGCTCCGGTTAAATATTTTGGTCTTTTTGCAGGATTTGGTGTACTTACATCCATGACTTTATCCTTGATTTTTATTCCAGCTGTAATTATGGCTTTTGGTTTACCAAAATTTAAGCCGGCACAAGAAAAATCACAATTAGCGTACCGAATAACCGCAACCATCATTCAAAATAAATATGTATCAATAATAGGAACAGTTGTTGTCATTCTTTTGATGATTCTTGGAACACAAAAGCTCTGGATCAATTCTAGTTTCCTCGATAAATTTGAAAAGGACAGCGATATTGTTTTAACAGATAAATTTATCAATGCTCATTTTGGGGGAACAACAGCTTTAAATCTTATTTTGGATGCGGATGGTAAATTAAATACATTTAAACAGCCAGAAGTATTAGAATTAATTGATAAAATGCAGGCAACCCTTGAATTAGAGGTGCCCGAAGTGGGGACTTCATTTGCGTTGACCAATTTTCTTAAACGTATGAACAAGGTTATGCATGAAGATAAGGAGGCGTTCGATATCATACCCGACAATCAAAATCTTATTGCTCAATATCTTTTGCTTTACGAAATGTCGGGCGATCCTAAAAATTTAGTTAAAGCCGTAAATTATGATTATTCCAGACTAAATGTAACTATTCAACTCAAAAGCGACAATTCTAAAACAATTAATTCAGCCATTGCAGTAGTTCAATCCTTTGCCCCGGATTTTAAAAAGTTAGGTATCTCTATCAATTTTGCAGGAAGCGGCTACAAGGGCTTGATTTTTTCCGACTTAATTCTTAATGGTCAAATTTGGAGTCTCATTTTATGCATTCTTATTGTTATCATCCTTCTGGCTTTCATGTTTAAAAACATTTCCATAGGTTTAATTAGTGGAGTACCAATCTTAATAACAGCATTAATCGGATTTGGAATTATGGGTTTTTTAAATATTCCTCTAAATGCGACAACTGCTCTACTTTCGAGTATTGCCGTTGGAATTGGAATTAACTTTGCCGTACATTTTATTTATCAATATAAGGGTTATGCACTTATAAGTAGCAACAGCCTCGAAGCGGCTCAAAAAACGATGGCGCATTCCGGACGTTCCATTAGTTTCAATGCCATCGTTGTCATCTTAGGCTTTTTGGTTTTGCTCTTTTCCGTTTTTCCGCCCAATCGTGAATTAGGCTTTATAATTTCGCTAAATATGTTTACCAGCTTTGTAGGAACCTTAACAATAATGCTCGTATTAATCAATAAATCAAATGTTTATTTCAAGAATAGAGATAAAAAATAAGCTGAAGATGCATTTAGATTTCTTCCAACAATTAGAAAAACATTTCACAATAAACAGATCAAATTATTTAAAAACTAAACAACGAATATCATGAAAAAAATTACAACCAACTTTTTCACCTTAGGGCTCATCTTTGGTTTGGCATCAATGTCAGTACTTTCGGCGCAGACGTTAGATGGAAGACAAATTATAGAAAAAGTCTATAACCGTCCAACACCACCCAACCAAACTTCTACTTTAACAATGACATTGATAAATAAAAGTGGTGAGACGCGTGTACGTACCATTAAACAAAATACCAAAGACTTTGGTAATGTAGAAAAGAACATTATGTTTTTTATTACTCCGGCCGATGTAAAAAACACTTCTTTTATGAATTGGACATATGCCGATGTCACCAAAAGCGATGACCAATGGATTTATTTGCCGGCTCTTAAAAAAACAAAGCGT
>DYSK01000096.1 GCA_020718315.1 Draconibacterium orientale | reverse complement strand
ATTTTAGTTTCATATCTTGGGGCAATACTCAGTTTACTTGGTCGGCGTAGAGCACCTCCTTTCAATGGAAATCCGTAAATTAAAGAGGTATTCCAATAAAAATGATGCCATTGCGTATTGTAGTCGAATTGTGCGCTGAGCGACATGGGCAGTGCGATATGCATTGAGTTGGAAACCAAACTTGCAGAAGCAGAACCGTAGAATTCTTCGCTAATTAATTGCACCACCTGATTCACGCTCTCCAAAATTGCATCGTTCAAATCGCCGGTAGCTTGTGCGCTGCTCGAAAAATCGTGCGTTTGGGCGTTTTGTTTGAAATCAATGCCACCAATATCAAGCAAAGCCACACCCAAACGGTATTTATAATCGATATTTGGTTGATCACAAAATTTATTTGCGTTCAGCTTGGGTTGGCGGCGAATTAAGTTTTGATAGGTGAAACCAAGATCCATGGCCCAACCTCTCCCGTTTTTCAATTCATCGGGCAAGTACGCATTGGTATTGTAATCGATTGGTAAGGCAAATCCCAATTCAGCCACCTGATTGGCCACATTGATTGTCTTGGAATCGATAAGCGAATATGTACTCTTTGATACATTTAGATATCCGCCTCCTATTCCCATCAACTTTTTCAAGCTAAAACCAAAAGACCAATTGTCGAATTTTTCGCGATCGATTCGGTAAGCATAGCTTAAACCAATCTCAGCCCACGCTAAGCTTGTCCCGCTAAAATCGTTTATCTGAAAGTCGTGCAAATATTGAGGAAAAAACGAAAAGCCATAGGCTAAGATATTGGCCAGATCGGGTGTTAGGTTACGCAGATTTGTTTCGGCACGAAAGCCGGAAGTGATAGCAATAGCGTGTTGGTTGAATGCCAGCATGGCCGACGGACCAAGAATGTGCAAACTTTGATTGAAAGAGGTGTTTTGTTTACTATCATAGGAATAGAAGAATCGTTCTTCTACACCATATCCGGTCGAGTGAGCAGGTAAAACATAATTTGGGTTAAGCAAATCGGTCAACTTAAACTCATCTTTATTTAAATAAGCAAAATCGGTATTTAGAAAAAGGTTGGCTCCTAAAAGATTTACAGATAGCCAGACTTTTTGATTGTGGAGCGCCGAAGGATTGAGCTGAACGGCATTTGCTCCTGCATAATTGGAAACATAGCTTCCACTGGCTTCGCCTTGCGCAAATCCATTTATTTGCATGCAAAATACAACTGCTATTCCAATCCAATATTTCATTGCTCATTCCCCGAGGTCAAAAGTAAGGAATATAGCGAAAGTTTCAGCTAAATTATTTGTCTAACTGATGGAATATTGTCAATTTTTCGAGCCAGAAAGCCATGAATGAATTTACGATTTATACAAATTGGATCAATGGCGCGATGAAAATGCTTGCCGAAGCACCTATTATGATTATTGAAACGACGCTTAAAAAATATGTTTAGTCTTTTTCGATGTGTAAATCATATTTGGCAAAAAGCAAATCCAATGATTCTATTTCCAGACCAATCAATTCGCCTTGCAAAATTGGGTTGTAGAATTCCATTCTATTTAAGTTGATGGCCGTTTCGAAATCGGCCAAACCATCTTGAAGATTGCCTTCCAGCATTTCGAAAAGCCCTTTAAAATAAAGCAAAAGTCCTTTTTGAGCGTCGTTCGGCGCTTTTTTCAAGCCTTTTACTATTGTTTTCAAGGCATCCGAAAAATCACCATCGATGATATCTAGTATTGCTCTATTCACATAAAAAGCCGATTCTTTGGGATTGTTCTTTATTAAATAATCGCTTAAAAAGCGAGCCAATTTGCCATAGCCTTGTTCTTTCAATCGAACAGAACGCAAATTCCAAAACAACGGCATATGTTCTTCTATTACAGTTGCTTTCACAATACTTTCGTAAGCCGATTTCAGATCGCCCAGTTTGAAATAAGTACGGGCAAGTCCAAGGAAAGCCTCGATGAAAGTGGAATTGATTTTCACAGCCTCTTTGTAGATTTTAAGTGCATTTTCCAGCATATCGCTCTGCTCGTAGGCTTCGGCCAAAAAGTAATAAGAAACTACATCCGGCTCTTCTTTATTGATTGTTTCGTTGTAATATTCGATCGCTTTCTCGTAATTTCCCAAACTAAAATAAATATTGGCAATATTGAACCAAGCGGAGGCATATTCTTCATCGATTGCTAAAACATATTCGTAGGCTTCAATGGCTTTTTCACTATCGCCATTCGAATTGTAGGAGATGGCAAGATTGAACCAAGCTCCTTTATTATAAGGATATTTATCGATAAAATCTTTGAAAAACAAAATGGCATCTTTCGATCGATCGGCCATTTCGTAACACAATCCTATTTCGCTCAATGTGTGTTCGTTGTCGGGCTCAATGGCCAATACTTTGAACAAATAATCCAATGCTTTATCGTATTGTTCTAGGTTTTCGTATTCGAATGCGATATTGGAATACACTTCTATTAGGTCGTGATTTTGATTCAGCGCATGCGTATATTCTTCAATCGCTTCGCGATAATACTGAAGCTGACTGAGCAGCGAGCCTTTTGTCATGTAAAAATCCGAATCCCCGATATTGCCCAATTCATCCAGAAGCTCCAATCCTTTTTCGGGCATATCGGCCAAAGCGTAATATTGTGCTTTTTTTAGAAGAAATTCGTAATTTCCCGGATACTGCTCCAAGGAATAATGAAGTACATTTTTCAGCATTTCCAGATTCCCCTGCTCAAAATAATTGTCGATAACAGCCGATAATTCGTCTATATCAAAAAAAAGTGATTTTTTCGTTTCAAGTGTTTCTTGAAAACGTTGAACAATCTCTTTTATTTCTTCCTCCGAATAGAAATCAAACTCTTCACCCATATCGCTCTATATTCCGCCCCAAAATTACAAATTATTTAAACACAAGCTCCCGGAGCATTCACTTCCATTTATTCACAAATTTATTGACAATTTGAAGTGTGACTTAAATGTTCAAAACATTTCAAAAATGAGCCATTGCTCCTTCTATCGGTTTTGTAATTCACGTATATTTGCAGCCGTAAAAACACATTCTACTTAAAATTCAGTAGTATTCAAATAGGTATTTATGACGCTCATAAAATCAATCTCAGGTTTCAGAGGAACGATAGGCGGCAAAGCCAATGCAAATTTAACTCCTGTGGACATCGTAAATTTTGCCAGTGCATTTGCTTGTTTTATTCAATCGGAAAGCAATAAGAAAGCACCTACTATTGTTGTAGGCCGCGATGCACGCATATCGGGAGCTATGGTAGAATCTTTGGTAAATCAATCTTTGGTTGCAATGGGCGCTCATGTGGTTTCGCTTGGATTATCCACCACGCCAACTGTTGAAATGGCTGTTACCGATTTAAAAGCAGATGGAGGAATTATTCTCACTGCTAGTCACAATCCAAAACAATGGAATGCGTTAAAATTGGTCAATTCGAAAGGCGAGTTTATCTCGGCACAGCAAGGCAAAATGGTATTGGATTTGATTGAAAACCAATCTTTTGAATTTGCACCTATCGATAAATTGGGAAATATAACTTACGACAATAGTCAAATTGAGAAGCATATCGAAAAAATATTGGCTTTAGAATTGGTTGATGTAGAAGCCATTCGCCAAGCGAATTTTAAAGTGGCTATTGATGCCGTAAACTCAACCGGCGGTATTTCGATTCCGCCTTTGTTGAAAGCCTTGGGCGTAGATCAAATTGTGGAACTTTATTGTGAGCCGACGGGCATTTTCCCGCACAATCCCGAGCCACTTCCCGAACACCTGACCGCTTTATCCGAAATTGTTGTAAGAGAAAATGCCGACGTAGGATTTTCTGTTGATCCAGATGTAGATCGGCTGGCTATCATCAAAGAAAATGGCGATGCATTTGGCGAGGAATACACCTTGGTTGCGGTTGCTGATTATGTGTTGTCGCATACTGCCGGAAATACGGTATCCAATTTGTCTTCCACTCGTGCATTGCAAGCGGTAACACATTTGCACCAGAGCCTTTATCATGCATCGGCTGTTGGAGAAGTAAATGTGGTAGAAAAAATGAAGGAAACAAATGCAATTATAGGTGGTGAAGGAAATGGTGGAGTAATTTATCCTGAACTTCATTACGGCCGAGATGCTTTACTCGGAATCGCATTATTCTTGAGTTTAATGGCTCAACGCAAACAAAAAGCAAGCATGATTCGGGCGTCTTATCCTGATTTCTATATCAGCAAAAACAAAATCAACCTTGAGGAAGGCATGGACATTGATGCGCTCTTGGCCAATATAGCTTTAAAATATAAAAACGAACGTATTACAACCATCGATGGTGTAAAAATTGATTTTGATACTGAATGGGTTCACTTGCGCAAATCCAATACAGAACCCATCATTCGTATTTATGCCGAAAGCAACAATTTATCAAAAGCGGAGCATTTGGCCGATAAAATTAAAAAGGACATTGGAGAACTTTTACTTCCTAAAGAATCTTGATGGACTTTCTCACACTTTTTTTCATTGCTTTTGGGTTGTCGCTCGATAGTTTTGCTGTTTCGCTTGCCAACGGACTGTCTATAAAGAAACTGAACACATGGTTGATTTTTAAATCTTCGGCCAATTTGGCTCTTTTTCAAGGTATTATGCCTTTTATTGGCTGGTATTTGGCGAGCGGTTTTCAACACTCCATTCAAGATTACGATCATTGGATTGCTTTCGTATTGCTGTTTTTGATTGGGTCGAAAATGATTTTCGAAAGTCTTAAACACTATCATTCAGACGAGATAAGGAGTCAGCAATTAACACGTTTAAAATTAATAGGCCAAGGAATAGGGACTAGCATCGATGCCTTGGCAGTTGGTGTAAGTTTTGCATTTTTAGAGATTAATATTGTCGTTCCGGTACTCATTATTTTTCTAGTTACTTTTATTTTGAGTTTGATAGGAATACAAATCGGAAAATTTTACGGACAACGCCTAGGAAAAAAAATGGAATTATTAGGCGGACTTATTTTGATTGGAATTGGAATTAAAATCCTTCTTGAACATCTTTATTTTCAATAAAAAAGTGCATGTCGATGCATGAGATTTCGCTACTTTGAAACAAACAAATTTGTAAAGAAAACCAAATAAGCTCATTATGCAATCGCACTTCAACTGGAGCGAATAAAAATTTAACAGTAAGAAATTCTCTTTCGTCTGGGCGATTTGGTTTATTTTACCTTTTTCAAAATTTCGAGCGTTAAATCCCAAAACATTTGAACCGTGTCAATTTTAATTCGTTCATCGGGCGAATGGGCTCCTTTGATGGTTGGTCCAAATGAAATCATTTCCATATTAGGATATTTTTCGCCAATCAAACCGCATTCCAAACCTGCGTGAATAGCCAAAACTTTTGGTTTTAGATGAAATAGTTTTACGTACGCCAGGCTTGTTATTGCCACAATTTTGGAATTTGGATTTGGTTTCCAGCCAGGATAACCATCGCTATGACTAACTTCGGCACCGGCCAAATGAAATACAGCCGCTACCCTATTTACAATGTCTTTTTTAGCCGATTCTGAACTTGATCTTTGGCTAGTTGTAACCAAAATACGATCAGTCAGCGTTTTTACGGAAGCCAGATTGGTGGATGTTTCAACAAAATTTGGAATTTCTTGCGACCAGGCAATCACTCCATGAGGACAAGCATAAATAGCATTTAGCAAGCGTTTTTGCAAATCCGAGGCAAGCACTTTTTCGTTGGATGGCATTTGAAAGAATTCAATTTTCAAATTTGGTTCGGTGATAGAAAGTTCTTCTTTGATGTGGGCCGAAATTTTGGTGAGCATTGTTTCAAAATCGTTTACCCATCGTTCCGAAATACAAATCTCGGCAAAAGCTTCGCGTGCAATGGCATTGCGCAGGTTTCCACCATCAAAAAAAGCCAGTCGCACATCAAAATCGCTTACCGAGTCGTAAAGAATTCGGTTCAAGATTTTATTTGCATTGCCAAGCCCTTTTTGAATATCGTCGCCCGAATGGCCGCCTTTCAAACCTTTTACTTCTATTTTATACCAAATTGATTGCGAAGGTGCTTTTTCCAATTTCAATTCGAAAGTGACAATCGTATCTTTTCCTCCCGCGCAGCCAATAAACAATTCACCTTCGTCTTCGGAATCGAGATTCAGCAACAGTTCGCTTTTCAAAAAACCGGGTTGAAGCCCAAAAGCGCCTGTAAGTCCGGTTTCTTCGTCGATGGTAAACAAACATTCCAGCGGACCGTGTTCAATGGTTTTGGAAGACAAAATGGCCAATTGAACGGCAACGCCAATGCCATCATCGGCTCCAAGTGTGGTTCCCATTGCTTTTACCCATTCGCCATCAATTTGCGTTTGGATTGGATCTTTTTGAAAATCGTGCGTACAATCGCTGTTTTTCTCACAAACCATATCCAAATGGCTTTGCAATACAACCCACGGATATGCCTCAAATCCTTTAAAGGCTGGTTTGCGAATGAGAATGTTTCCAATTTCGTCTTCCAAAATTTCCAATTGATGCAAGGCGGCAAAGCTTCTTAAATACACTTTTATTTTTTCTTCCTGTTTTGAAGGGCGCGGGATTTGACAAATTTCGTCGAAGAATTCCCAAACGATTTGAGGCTGTAATTGCCGGATTGATTTATTCATAAGTCTTATTCGTTTTTGAGCAATTTTGTTATTTCATTTTATCGAAACGAGATCTAAATTTTTTCAGGAATAAACCGAAGTGTGGGAGTCAACATGGTTAGCACACTCAGATAAACCACATTTTGAGTAAAATCGTTATCATTGAATCCGATTAGAAACAATATTCCGAGTCCGAAAATAATAGGTACATAAAAGTTGACAAATTTGAAATAAAGTTGAGCCAATACGCCATCAATAAATTGGTTTGAATGACGGAAAATCAAAAATTTGCGACCAATTTTATAACCAATTACCCAAAGCATCACTACCGAAAACAGCGCCATCGGTACTTCAATCATCCATGGAATATACATCCAGCCTATTACATAGCCAAATCCTCTATCGGTAAAATAGCCGGCTAAAAAAGTACCAAAAACCAAAATATAAGCGTGTACATAAATCCACAGAAAGAGCAAACTTTTTACTGAACTTTGATCTACTTGATTTTTTTGCAAGCGTTGGAATACGGATCCGATAAGAAGCAAAACAAAGGGGCCAACGCTATAGACCGACAAAACGGAAGAATAGGTCCAAAGCAGAGAAGGATCGGGAATTGTAAATACAATTTGGCCTTCGCGCCAAACGCCCGGAATGCCATAAGCGGCTGCTACTAAAAACTTGGCCAGTTGAAAAATACCAAAATTGAAACTGAAAGCAAAAACAAAGATCACGGTCATCACAATCACATTTTGCATATCACGCGAAAAACTCCACGGCAAGTCACGCCAAACTTTTTTCATATTTTCGACCTCTTGGCGCAAAGAATAAATTCGTTTTTCTTCTTCCACAGCATAACTCAGCGACATTCTTACTTTTTTATCCAATTGTTTTCGCTGTTTATCCGTATCGCGACTTTCGAGGTATTCGAGCCAAAGACGTTGGAAAAAGTTTGGCTGAGGATAACGTGCTTTCCATTTCTTTTTTTCTTCGCGCTCGGCGCGCCATTCGTCTCTAAAATCGAGTAATGGCCCCAGAAAGATTAAGAAAAGCGCGAGCCAAAAACCACGACCAGCCCTCCGTTTGAGAGCTTGTCGGTTTTTCCATTTACTTTCGGCTCTGTATTCTTGAAAATCCAGTTTCAATCGCTGATAAAAATTTGGTTGATGCTTTCTCAGTTTCGCTTTTTCAATCCGCAGTTCCTTTTGCTCTTGTCTATATGTTTTCAAATCGAAAAAAACTTTGGCGAAAAACGACGGCTTGTTTCTCCTCAATCGTTCTTTTTCCAATCGTTTGAGTGCCCGTTCGGCCTTGTTGAATTTGGCTTGTTGCTTTTGTCGCCTTCTAAATCGTTTCCACCATCCTTCCTTCCTTCGCTTACACT
>DYSK01000007.1 GCA_020718315.1 Draconibacterium orientale | reverse complement strand
AAATAATCTGGATTCATTTGGTGGTATTCTAAAACTAAAAATGAACGAACTCGGTTTGTCTCGCGGCAATTATATGCTCCGGGTACAAAACCAAGAAACCGAAGAATGGATTTCCAAAATCTTCAAAAAAGAGTAAGAAAAACCTCTATTGATTGAATGCTAAAATGCTCCGGCCATTAAATTGGCCAGAGCATTTTTTGTGAATGAAAGATTGTTTTTTAGCTTTGCGGAATGATAAACTGGGAAGATTTTGAGAAAATAGACATTCGAACCGGAACCATTGTGCGGGTGGAGCCATTCGAAAAGGCACGCAAACCGGCTTATAAACTCTGGATTAATTTTGGTGAATTTGGAATAAAACAATCGAGTGCGCAGATTACACAAAACTATCGGCCCGAGTCATTGTTGGGAAAACAAATTGCCGCCGTGCTTAATTTTCCGCCAAAACAAATTGCCGATTTTACTTCAGAATGTTTGATTTTGGGAGCTTACGCTCAAAATGGCTCGGTTATTTTATTGGAAACTTCATTCAGAAGTCACGATGGACTCAAAATTGGCTAATTTTTCCGACGCTTGAATATCGTTTACGATAGCAATATGCAGACAAAAATTCTGAATGCGGAAAATTATTTTTGAATTGATTCTTTCCCATTTTACTGCGTAAATTAGCACTTCGAAAATAGGCGAATCTTGGCAAAAAAATTAAATATTTCCAAATCAGAACATAAGTTGACTTTGATTGGGTTGGCTTGTAGTGCCGCCGATTATCGCCTGCTTTATTTTGTTGGAAAAGTGCTTGGTTTTTCGTTTTCGAAACTTGCCGATTTGCCCCTTTATGGAAAAACAGAAAAACTAGGCGATTTTTCTTTCTACCATTTTTATCGGGAAGACCATCGCCTCAATTTTTATTTGTTCGCCAACAATAAGGAAGGCCAAATAGCTCTCCCGGCTCATCGTAATCTTGACTATTTTTTATTGATTGACAGCGAAATATCTCCAAATATTCTTCGTGATTTATTGCTAAAAATTCGCTCTATTCCAATACTCCAGGCTGCCATGCAAATTCCGCTTTCGAGCCTAAAAGATTTGGATTTATTAATGGAAGATATTGAACTTCATTTGATTGCCCTAAATAAAACACAAAAAGAAAAGGTGCTTCTTTGGGAAGCCATCGCCTAATGGCTTCTTTTTGTTTGCTCAAATTTGTCCTCTTCGGTGTAAACTGATTACCTGCCCGGTCGGTATTTTGATTTGTTTAATATTTCTTTTGCATTTGTGTTGGAGAGAATATCTGTAAGGTTTTCTTTCGAATTTTTGGCATAGGCCAACACAATTTGATACCCTAACCAAACGCCTGTTCGAGGTGGCGAATCATTTCCTAATACAGAAGTAAATGGCGCTTCGTTGATGAACTTTTTCATGCTTTCATAATCGGTCTTGAACAAAACTTCATACTCTATATAGTATTTCCATAGTTCGCTTTCGTTCTTTTCGAACCAGGCGAGCTGTTCGTCCGAAAAATTCAACAAAACACTGTCTTTGATTTCCGGCATCATGCTTTTGATAAAAAACATCTTTTTTCCTTCAAAAATCATTTGTTCCAAAACATTGGCGTCTGGTTCGATGCGCGGCATTTTTTCCAAACTCATGGCCGAAATCACGTCACGAACTACAAATGACGGGTTCATGGATTTCATTTTATATTTTGGCACACCAATACGAGCATAAATTTCGCAGCTTTCGCCTAGATAATTATCCAAACCCAACACCAAAATATTGTCTTGAAAAATTACCGGATCTTGGATTCCAGAAATATAGGCGTACACTTCGGGTGATTTTGTGTTTGGATAATAATAACGCAAATGCTGAAAAGCCAAGGATAAATCTTCTTTCAAGGGTTTTAAACTCGGGAAAGTGCTTTGATAGAGCTTGAACAAATCGTACAGAAAAACATCATTGATATAAAAATCCAACTGAATGATTTGCTCATCGGTCATGGGCTCTGTCCCTAAAAAGAGTGCATATTGTTTTTGCAATTCTTTTAGTTGTGATGGCAGAGAATCGCGATTCATCGAAAAAAGCGCCTTGCCGTAATCGTATATTTCCACGGGTTCCTTTTCCGTTTTTGAAATATTAATCTTGAATTGGTTTCTTTTACAAGCCAAAATGGAGAGCATTGCAAAAAGAAAAATGATAGCCGATTTACTCTTTTTCAAATTCATGAATTCTGTTTTGTGCAAAAATAAAAAAGTCCCGCATAGCAGGACTTTAAAAAAATCATCGTTGAATGGATTACATAAATTTCAGTCCAAGACTGAATACAAAAACATTGTTTTTCAAACTTCCTGAATCTTGGTAATCGTTGATAAAGTTGCTTAATCCTTTTTCGTAACGCACGTCGAAAGTGAGGAACAGCAAATCGATACCAACTCCTGCTTGCATATACCAAGTTAGTTTGTTGAAATCTGCCAACACAACATTGTCGGAAGTGGATCCATCGCCAGTGGCAAAAGAAGCCTCTGGTCCTAAAAAGGCGCGTAAGTTAAACACTTTAGCATCAATCAATTTGAATCCAACAAGCACAGGTACATCAATTGTTCCAATATCAAAAGTGATGTTGTAATCTTCGAAGCCTGCAATTTGAGTACTTCTGTGGTTGTAAACTACTTCAGGTTGTAAATACAATTTTCCGCTATTGATACGTACAAAGGCACCTAATTGGTAGCCCAAAAGATTGTCCGAACTGTAATTGGCAGCAAGGTCGGAGGTGTTTAAGGAAGAAGCGGTAGCACCAGCTTTGATACCAAAACTAGGCAGTTGAGCAAATAAGCTTCCGCTAACTAAAACTGCTAAAAATAATACCGTTAATTTTTTCATAATCTAAATCATTTTATTAATAGTTCAATAAACTTTCTTGTTTTTAGTAAATGATAGGTAAAGATACATTTTTTTATATATATGAATGCAAATTTTCCTCGCTTTTTGTAAAGCAGGTTTAAAACGTAAAAAAATAAAAATTGTTGTGCAGAAATTTTCTTTTCGATCAAGAAATTCGACTGCTGTGTTTTTTGGTATTTTATCAATGGGGCGATTTTCTCTTTATTGGCTGGCTATTCCGACGAAATGAAAATCTTGAATGCAGCACAGCAAATTATAGAGATGAAGACCGTTCGGAAATGATTATTGAGTAGTTTTGTGCAAAACACCAAAAGAATAAAAATTAATACATTATCGACTTTGAATACAAATTTCTTTATCGCAAGGCGCTATTTAATTTCAAAGAAATCACATTCCATCATCAATATTATTTCTTTCATTTCGATGATAGGAGTGATGATAAGCACGGCTGCATTGATAATTATTCTTTCCGTTTACAATGGATTTGAGGATTTGGTTCTTTCGCTTTTCAATCGTTTCAATCCCGAAATCCTGATTGAACCCACCAAAGGGAAAACCTTTCTTATTCAGGATTTTCCATTCGAAAAAATTCAGGCACAACAGTTTGTTCAATATTTAGAGCCTGTTTTGGAAGAAAACGTACTAGTACGCTATCAAGAAAAACAAAGTATTGTTCGAATGAAAGCCGTTGAACCGGACTATTTTTTAATGAACCGATTGGATACAGCGGTTGTTCAGGGCAATTTTATTCTTGAAGAAGCGCGTCTGAATTTTGCCGTTTTGGGTTATGGAGTGGCCTATCGTTTACAAGTTCAATTGAGTGATTTTCAAAATCCATTGTATTTCTATTTGCCCGACAAAACAAAGAAGCTCTCATCCGGGCTTCAAAATAATTTTAAATCTGCGCGCATCCCTCCTTCCGGATTTTTCAGTCTCCGACAAGATTACGACGATAAATATATTTTTGTCCCCTTGCGATTTGCTCAGGAATTAACCGTTTCGCCAGAATCGGTAAGCAGTTTCGAAATTGGCTTAAAATCAGGCCAAAACCCGGAAATTGCAAAACAAGAGCTCGAAAAAATGCTGGGCGATCAATTTTCGGTAAAAACCCGCAACGAACAACAAGCGTTTCTTCTAAAAATGATGCGTTCCGAACGCTTGGCCATTTTTCTTATATTGGGATTTATCCTTTTGATTGCCGCATTTAACGTTATTGGCTCTTTGTCGATGCTTATTATTGACAAAGCGAAAGCCATTTATACGCTGCATGCGCTGGGTGCCAGCCGTGGGTTTATTTTAGGGGTTTTTGCTTGGGAAGGCTTTTTTATCAGTTTGGCAGGCGGCTTCGTTGGTCTTTTAATCGGTGGGATTATTTCACTGATTCAACAAACATACGGACTCATACATTTGGGTGGTGCCGGCAGTTTTGTAATTGATACGTATCCTGTTCATTTAAAAGCTACTGATTTTCTGCTAGTTTTAGCAATCGTATTTAGTACGAGTTTGTTTTCCGTCATTTATCCGCTTTTTCAATTGAATCGGAAAATGAAAACCTCAAAAACGCCTTCCAGAAATTAATTGCTTTTGAAGTCGAACGAACGAAAAGCATTTATTTTATCAAAATGTTTCATTTTTGGTTACAGAAAATCTTTACTTAATAATGTTAAACAATTGTTTATCAATGTATATTAAAAGCCTACCTTCGATAAAAAATTGGGAACTAAAAGTGCGGAGTCAGCACGGTAAACTCTGACAACTATAGAATGAAAACGCTTAAATTATTTCTGTTTACTTCTTCTGTTTTGTTTTTGGGATGTAGCGCGCCTAAAGCCGTTGTTAATGCCCCGGTTGAACTAATTATTGAAAAAGAAAGAATTATAAATAAACCTTTCGAAACAGTTTGGCAAAGTACCATCGAGCTGTTGGCAACCTACAATATGCCGATTAAAAATCTTGATCGAGCTTCTGGTTTTATTGCATCAGATTACAAATTGGTAACGTCAGATTACAGACAATATATGATCTGTGAAGGGGCAAGTTCTACTTTTTCGGGAAAAGTTGAATTGGCAAATCATGGAGGAAACTTGAATATTTTGATTAAAAAGATAAGCGAAGAGTCAACTAAAGTTACCATTAACTGTTTTTGGGGTTGCGTGGCTAATAGATATAGATATGCTAGTTTAATAAGTACCGAATACGTTTTTGTATCCAGTGATAGACAAGATTGTCGTACTTCTGGGAATCTCGAAAAAGCTTTTTTAGATTATCTATCTAATTAATAATTGACATTGAGGTTTATGGAGAACTCGAAAAACAACTAGTTGTGTGGCGGAGGCACGTTGGAGATACAGGCAGAATTATATGTGGACTATTTAAAAGCATATCTCAACACGGCTTCCTGCATTATTACATTGGATATTAACGATTCAAAGACTAGCTCCAACAAAAGGATGTGCTCTCTGCAGTTTTTGGTCTAATTTAAAACTGATTTTGTGTCTTTGGTTTTCTTTACCGAACCGAAAGGAAATACACATTGGGTGTAATGCCTCCCATAAATGAATCGACACAAAGAATAGCCAATCGTTGTCACAAAAGTCAAAAGCTAAAAAACCCATTCAAAAAGTCTGCCTGTTTTGGGTTTCAGTTGATTTCGAACCGTTAAATAGTCTTAAATGCTTGCTGTACTAAAACGCACATTCAATTTTTAGTTATTTTTGTCGGGGATGTTTTGATTTGAAAGCAATTCCCCGAAAATAAAAACGAACCAACCAAAGCAAATTGCCATAAAACAAGGATAAAAATCTATGGAAAATTCGCCTTCGAACTTTTGATAGAGAAAAATAAATTACCCGATGAAAATAAAAATAGTCAACCACTCAAAAAATCCCCTTCCGACCTACGAAACTATGGCCTCGGCCGGCCTTGATCTACGTGCTTCGCTGGAGCAATCCATCACACTAAAACCGCTGGAGCGAAAATTGATTCCAACCGGACTCTTTATTGAGTTGCCATTGGGTTTTGAGGCGCAAGTGCGTGCCCGAAGCGGAATGGCTTTTAAGCACGGGATAGGCGTACTTAATTCGCCTGGAACCATCGATGCCGATTATCGTGGCGAAATAAAAGTGATTCTGGTAAATCTTAGCAACGAAGTTTATACAGTAGAAAACGGCGAACGCATCGCTCAAATGGTGATTGCCCAACACGAACAAGCTGAATGGGTGGAGGTGAACGAATTAATTTCCTCAGAACGTGGAGCTGGCGGATTTGGATCAACAGGTAAAAAATAAATCTCAGAAATTATGCTGCAAATATTTAAAAAATCTATTTTTATTCTTGCTTTTGCGCTGCTGGGATTTAATTCCTTGGCACAAAGTGGTGGTTTGAACAACAAGACATTGAGCCTTTATCTTGACGCTGAAAACGCTTTTATGGCCGAAGACTATTCCGCTGCATTTCCCTTGTATCAAGAAGTTTTAAAAACAGACCCCGAATTTGATCCGGCTATGTTTCAGTTGGCCAGAATTTATCTCATGCAAAACCAACTCGAACCGGCCTATCAACTTGCCAAAAAAGCCTACGAACTCGATCCCAAAAATAAATGGTATGCGCTTTTGCTTATCGATATGCATAAGCATTTCAATAAAATAGAGGAATCTATCGAAGTATATAAAAATCTGCTCGTTTTGGATCCAACAAACAGCGATTACCTCAGCGATTTGGCCATGCTCTATACTTTGACACAAAACACCCAAGAAGCGTTGGCACTCTACAACCAAATTGAAAAGCAAGAAGGATTCGGCGAGCGAATAAGTTTCATCAAAAGAGATATATATCTTAACAACGATCAATTTGATTCGGCTGTTCTTGAGCTCATAAAACTGGCCGATGCAAATCCTCCTAACGCACAATATTACAGTATGATTGCCGAAATGTATATGAATAAAGGCGAAAAAGAAAAAGCTTTTCCGTATTATCAAAAAGTATTGGATGTAAACCCAAACGACCCTTACATTCGTATTACATTGGCCGATTATTATCAACAAAAAGGCGAAGTAGATGCCGCTTTTGCAAATCTTCAACAAGGTTACACCAATCCCAATTTGGATTTAGACACCAAGATTCAGGTGATGATGGGCTTGTTCGAAATAAAAAATATTCCGTCTGAAAGAATTCGTTCCGAATCTTTAAAGCTCGGAAAAACATTGGCTACAGTTCATGCCGACAAGCCCGGCGCACATGCTATCTACGCCGATTTGCTTTATCGCGACAGCCTCTATTTGGAAGCAGCACAAGAATACACCAAAGTGATAAAACTCGACAGCAGCCGATATGTGGTTTGGGAACAATTGCTCTTCAGTCTGAACAACCGAACACAAACAAAAGAAATGGTAAATATTAGCCGTCGTGCAATGAATTTGTTTCCCAAAGAAGCAGTTCCTTATCTCTTTAATGCGGTGGGACTTTTTTTGCAAGACAGCATAAAACAGGTCATTAAAACCTTGGAAACCGGAATGCCTTTTGTTCAAAACGCAAAATTGATGGAACAATTTTATATGTATTTGGGCGATGCGTATTATCAAGACAATCAGAGCGAAAAAGCATTTGAAACCTACGATAAATGCCTGGAAATAAACCCTTCAAACACTTTTGTTTTGAACAATTATGCGTATTATTTGGCCTTAAAAAAAACCAGACTCGACAAAGCGAAAACGATGGCGTTTACGGCGATTAGCTTAGATCCCGGTGCTACAAATTTGGATACTTACGGATGGGTTTTTTATCAGTTGGGCGATTATCAGGAAGCATACAACTATATCGAAAAAGCGCTATCGCTCGACAAAGAGCAAAGTGCGGCCGTTTTGGACCACATGGGCGATGTATATTTCCGCTTGGGAAATCCCAAAAAGGCACTGAATTATTGGAAAAAAGCGAAGAAAAAAGGACTCGACACGCCGGAATTAAAATTAAAAATGGCAAATGGATTACAAAATGATTAAACAGCAGTATAAATTTATTGGTCTTTTGCTACTCTTGGCAATTTTTTCGGCTTGTAGCCAAAAAAGAATTGAGATTAAGAAGCCCATAAAATTGGCGGGAGCAGATTTTGTAATGGACCAAATGCATAAAAACCAAAGCACTTTTGAATGGTTTAACGGAAAAGCAAAGGTAGATTTTTTCGATAGCAAGAAAAAAACACCGTTTACCGCCCAAGTGCGTATGAAACGCGATAGCATTGTTTGGATTTCTATTTCGGGCAGTGTGGGCATTGAAGGAGCTCGTTTGCTTCTTACTCAGGATTCTGTAAAGTACATCAATCGTATCGATAAAACCTATTTTGCCGGGAGTTATGAATTTTTATCCGACCTTTTGCAAACAGAAATAGATTTCAATATGATTCAATCTTTATTGATTGCCAAAGATTTTTCGTGGATGGATTCTCAAAACCTAAAAGCACGACTCGACAATCAGGTTTATCAAATAGAATCTACAAATAAACGCGATTTAAAAAAGCAATCAAAAATGACTACTTTTGCTATTCCGGTCTATTACCAAAGTTTGTGGATAAGTCCGGAATCGTTCAAGATTCAAAAAATAAAAATAAAAGAAATTGGGAAAGTTGGCAAAAAAATATCTGCTTCCTATTCTCAATATAAACTAGTTAAAGAGCAGCTTGTCCCGTATGCTATGAGTGTAGAATTCGACAATGAAAAAGGAATGAATCTGGATTTGATTTATTCGAAGATAAGCCTCAACGAAGCGGTGGGATTCCCATTCAGCATCAACGAAAAATATACCGCTATCATTTTATGATCGAAAAGAAACCCAATCGGCTTGTTTTAGTATCGGCAATAGCGATGATTGTTTTCTTTTTTCATCTAAGCGGATTTTCCCAGTCGCGCACCGATCTTGGTAAGCAAATTTCTCAACTCGAAAAAGAAATCAATTACACCAACGAATTGCTGAAAAGCACACAGAAAGGCAAAGAAGACTCCTATTATAAAATTGACTTATTAAGTCGGCAAATTTCGCAACACGAACGAATATTACTTACTATTCAGCAGGAAATCACTTCGATAAGCAATGACATTGATGCCAAGCAATTGGAAATTAGAAAAAAAGAGTCGGAGCTCACTGCCCTGAAAGACGAATATGCCAAAATGATCTATTTCGCCAACCGAAATAGAAGCAGTTACGATAAGCTGATGTTTCTCTTTGCTTCGAAAGATTTCAATCAAGCCTACAAGCGACTGAAATATTTTGAGCAATACAGCTACTATCGAAAAAATCAAATTCGACTTATCCAAGACCGGCAAAAATCATTAGACAGCAAAGTAAAACTGCTCGAAAAAGACCGCGCCGAAAAAATGAGACTTCGGCTAAAAGAATCGCAGACAAAAGAGAAGCTAAACCAACAAACCATTGATCAACAGCGCGGATTGAATCGGCTGCAATCGCAAGAGAAAAGCCTTAAAGCCGATCTTAGAAAAAAAGAAAATCAACGTTTGGCACTCGTAAAAGCCGTTGAAAAACTCATTACCAAGGAAGCCGAAAAATCTAAAAAAACGGCCTTAACTCCCGAAGAATTAACTCTGAGCGGCAATTTTGAGAACAACCAAGGAAAACTACCTTGGCCTGTCGATCGGGGCGTTTTGTTCAGCTCTTTTGGCGAACATGCACATCCTTATCTAAAAGGCATTATTACACGCAACGACGGCATCGATATCGCCACCGAAGAAGGCGCTCAGGCGCGAGCAGTCTTTGACGGTGAAGTTCGTAGCATTATCTCTGTTCCCGGAACGGCCAATTTTGCCATTTTGATCAAACATGGAAATTATTTTACGCTCTATTCGAATATCACCAAAGCCATTGTTAGTCCCGGCGAAAAAGTCCGCGTAAAACAAAATTTGGGCGAAATATATAAAGATCCTACAGACCAAAGTACCAAACTCCAGTTTCAGCTTTGGAAAAACACGACAAAAATGAATCCCATCAATTGGCTGAAAAAATGAAAATAGACAATCGAATCGTTTTGACATTAGACGCCGGAGGAACAAATTTTCGTTTTTCGGCCATTCAACAAGGCAAAGCAATTGGCAAACCAGCACGACTGTCGGCTGCGGCTGTTTCTTTAGACGAAATGCTCGATAAATTTATTTTTGGTTTCCAATTGCTCATAGATCAGCTGGATGAAAACCCAGTTGCTATTAGCTTTGCTTTTCCGGGACCGGCCGATTATAAAAATGGCATTATTGACGATTTGGAGAATTTACCGCTTTTCAAAGGCGGAGTGGCCTTGGGTCCGTTTCTTCAAAATCATTTTAAACTTCCTGTTTTTATCAACAACGATGGAGATTTATTTACCTTGGGCGAAGCCATTGGCGGCATTCTTCCTCAGCTAAATCTTGAATTGAAAAATGCCGACAATCCCAAACGGTATCAGAATTTACTCGGACTCACCTTTGGGACAGGTTTTGGTGCCGGTATTGTTTCAAAAGGTGTTTTATTTACAGGCGACAATTCGGCTCAGGCAGAAATTAATCGCATGCGAAACCATTTGATTCATCAAACAAGTGTTGAAGATAGTGTTAGCATTCGGGCTATTAAGCGTGTATATAGCCAAGAAGCGCATATTCCGATTGACCAGACTCCCGATCCTTATGAAATCTTTGCAATAGGAACAGGAAACGCTGGGGGAAATGTCCATGCGGCACTAAAAGCATTTGAACAAATGGCCATAGCAGCAGCAAATGCCGCCGCAGATGCAGTTACGATGATGGATGGAATTGTGGTGATTGGTGGCGGTTTATCCGGCGCACATTCACTGTTTTTACCTCATTTTGTAAACGAAATGAATCGCGGTTTTACTACTTTAAAAGGAGAAAAACTGTACCGCTTAGAAGTGAAGGTTTTCAATCTGATGGACGAAAAAGAAAAAACCGCATTCCTTCGGGCTGAAATGAAGCAAATACCCATTCCTAGAAGCGATCAAAGTATCGCCTACGACAGTAGTAAAAAAATTGGTGTTGCTATCAGCCAGCTCAATACCTCTGCAGCCGTGGCGCTTGGCGCTTATATTTTTGCATTGCAAATGCTTGATCAGAAATAGAATCTTAGGTCGATTGCCGATTCGTAATTTTCCTTTGTTAATTTCTATCTTTACATAAAAAACCTAGGATGGATTTTTACACCAATCAAAATAAATGGAAATTTATTCTGTCGCTTTTAGGAGTGATTATCATTCTGTGTTCACTCTGGTACTCCAACTTTTTGGTGAACAAAGTGCAAGAACGCGAACGGGAAAACATTCGTATTTGGGCAAGTGCCATTCATAAACGCGCCGAATTGGTTCGAACTACCGATCTGTTCTTCTCTCAACTTCAACATGAAGAGCGCAAAAAAGTAAATCTCTTAGCCAAAGCCTACGAAAAAATAAACGAACAAAATTTAAACGAAGACCTTACTTTTTATTTCGATATCATCACTTCCAACACCACCATTTCTGTTATTCAAACCAACGAAAAAAACGAAATTATTGGAAGTATGAATTTGGAAATAAACCCGGATTCCCAAGCGGTTCTGGATGGCGAACTTTTAGAAGAATTTAGCCATTATCCGCCTGTGGAGCTCGACTATTACGACAACGAAAAATTTTATCTTTACTATAAAGACAGTCGTATTTTTACAGAAACCCAGAAAATGCTCACCGATTTAAACGAATCGTTTATAAAGGATGTGCTTACCAACACTTCGTCGGTGCCCGTAATTATTACCGATTCTACACTTTCAAAAATTCTTTTTGTTGGAAATATCGTCGCCGAAAAGACTTTAGATACTGTTTTTCTTGAGCATTTGTTGCTTCAAATGCAAGCACAAAACGAGCCTATCCACATCGAATTGGCAGGACAAGAAAAACAATCCATCTTTTACAGCGACTCGGATTTGCAAAAGCAGCTTACCTATTATCCCATTCTTGTTTTTGTAGCGATTGGCTTTTTTGTTTTGTTTGCTTATGCGGCTTTTTCTACAGCTCAAACAAGTGCACAAAACAAGCTTTGGGCCGGTTTGGCCAAAGAAACAGCTCACCAAATAGGAACGCCATTGTCGTCGATGCTTGCTTGGGTCGAATTGCTTCGCCCCAACGAAAGCGTTCAAAATCTGCTTGTTGAAATCGAAAAAGATTTAAAACGATTGGAAACGATCAGCGAACGATTTTCGAAAATTGGTTCTGATCCAAAATTAGTAGCTCAGCCAATTTATCCGCTCATCGAAGAAGTTCTCAATTATCTCAAAACGCGCACTTCGACCAAAGTTGTGTATTCGCTTGAGGAAAACTTAAAAAACTCGAAATCTACTTTCCTACCTTTAAATGCCCAGCTTTTTGCTTGGGTAATCGAAAACTTATGCAAGAATGCAGTGGATGCCATGGAGGGCGTGGGTTCCATTCGTATTTCATTGAGCGAAGAAGAGAAACTGCTATTTATTGATGTGAGCGATACCGGCAAGGGAATTTCGAAAAGCAATTTCAGAAATGTTTTCCGTCCGGGATTTACTTCAAAAAAACGAGGTTGGGGTTTGGGACTTTCGCTCGCACAACGCATTGTGGAGCATTATCACAAAGGTAAAATAGTAGTAAAAACATCTACTCTAAATCAAGGTACAACATTCCGTATTACCTTAAATAAATAGCTTAACGACAAGAACGAATAACTTGCATTTCCAGGTCTTTACTCCTTTTCTTTCAGCACTTCCTCCAGTTTATCTACCAATTCGTCCAATTGATTGATAACCGCCATGATGGTGGCTTTTTTTGAAAGATCGGCCCCGGCTTTTTTCAGTTGATCGACCGGATAATCGTTTCCGCCCGATTTTAAAAGTGCGAGGTAATTTTCCAATGGTTTCGGATTTCCGTTGGCCAATCCTTGCTTTACTTGCGAATAGATGCTTGCCGAAGCGGCAAAACTGGTAGCATATTGATAAACATAAAATGGAGAACGATAAAAATGTGGTATTCTGGCCCAGAAAATATTTGCTTGATCGCGTGTAAAAACATCGCTATGGTATTTTTTATCGAGCGTTTCGCATATTTCGGTAAGCAAGTTGGCTGTCAACGCATTTCCTGTTTCAATGGCGCGATGGGCTTGTAGTTCAAAATCGGCAAACATACTTTGCGTAAAAAATGTACCCGTAATATTTTCGATGCTTTGTTGCAGCAAAGCCACTTTTTCCATTTTATCGTTGCTTTTATTTAGCAAATAATCCAAGAGCAAATGCTCATTAAATGTGGAAGCCACTTCGGCTACGAAAATAGTGTAATCGTGCGTGCTGAAAGGCTGATTTTCGTCGGACAAGATGGTATGTAAGCTATGTCCCATCTCGTGAGCCAATGTAAACAAATGGTCTAGGGTTTCGTTGTAATTCATCAGAATAAACGGATGAACACCATACACGCCCATAGAATACGCACCCGACGATTTTCCGTCATTTTCAAAAACATCGATCCAGCCATTTTCCAAAGCGGCTTGGTATTTTGAAACATATTCTTTTCCCAATGGTTCAATAGAACTTAAAACCAGTTTTTTTGCCTTTTCCCATCTGTATTTTTTATTGAAATCGACCAAAGTTACGCGACTGTCGTAGGTATGATAATCGCCAAGCAAATTCATGTGTTTTGCCCGCAGAAGGTGATATTTTCTTAGTGATTGGGTGTTTTTCCCAACGGTTTCGATCAAATTGGTATAAACCTTGAGTGAGATGTTGTTTTTTTCGAGTTTGGCCTCTAGGCTGGTTTTAAAATTTCGCGCTTGTACAAAGGAAAAGTCTTTGTCGCAAATTCCTTTGTATAAAGAGGCAATCGTATTTTTATTGTCGGCATAAAGCGGATAAAACGCTTCAGCAGCCTTTTTCCGATCGTTGCGCACTTTTGAGCTATCCAAAATATGCGCATAATTGCCGTGGGTAAGTTTGGTTTTTTCACCATTTTCCAATTCTATTTCAGGAAACCGAACGTCGGCAGTAGTATGACTTGTGTAGGCATTTGCAGCGGTGTCAGCCGAAGAAACGAAATAAGAAAGTAGGCGTTCTTTGTCTTTAGTGAGAATGTGTTTTTTCTGCCGATGAATATTTTCCATTCCAAAACGATAGGGTTCCAAAGCCGGAAATTCAGTTAACCATTTTTCCCATTTTTCTTTTGGTATTTTCATCAACTCCGGCGCTATCCAAGAGGTAGCCGTTTCCATAGTTGCAAAAAACTGCATTACTTCCTGAAGCTTAGCCTGGATGGCATTGTTTCGGTTATCGGTACTTTTTTGCAATGCTGGATAAGCATAAATTTTGTACGATAACATCTCTATTTCGTCTTGTTTTCGAAAAGCCGCAAACAGATTGTGAGCACTCAAAGCCAAAGTTCCTTGAAATTTTCTGAACGTATCCACTTCCTTTTTAAGCCGATCGAAATCAATTTCCCATTGTTCCCAATTGGGAAAAATAACAGAAAAATCCCATTTGTATTTTGCTTCAATTTCGTCTCTTATCAGTGTTGTCGGTTTCATTTTTTCGCAGGGGTTCTATGTGATCAAGTAAAAATAGTTGAGCCGTTTGTTCTACAGTTTCCTCTATTGATGTAAATTCAAAGTTTAGAGCTTCTTTGATTTTTTGATTGCTATAACAGCTAATTTTCATGGAAGAACGCGCTGTTTCTTTGGAATAGACCGATTTATTTCCACTTAGAAAATCTCTGACAGCAGCCAACCGCCAGCTAAGCTCGCTCATCCAAGGTTTAACGGCTATGCGAGGCGTTGGCTTATGAAGGTTTTCCGCCATTAAACTGAATAATTTCCGGTAACTTACATCTTCGGCACTGAGCGTAAACCGTTCGGCCGAAATTGGACTTTCCATCAGCTCAATCATGGCGCGGCTAATATCGCGCACATACACATATCCATTTGTTCCCGCAGTGTAAAACTTTAGCCCTTTCCACACCAAAGAAAACAAGGAAGCACTGCCACTATTCCATTTTGCGGGACCTAAAATAACAGCCGGATTTACAATTACTACTTTTAGTCCTTCCTCTACTCCACGCCACACTTCCAATTCGGCTTTGTATTTGCTTATGGAATATAGCGAACTTTTGGCGGAATCTTTCCAAGGCGTTTCCTCGGTGGCTTTTTGGTTTTCGTCGGCTCTTCCCAAAGCAGCAATGGAGCTCACATAACAAAGCTTTTCAACTTGTTGGAACAGCGCAGCATTCACAACGTTTGCGGTTCCTTGCACATTTGCTTCAAGCATTTGTTCACTGTCGGAAGGATGAAAAGAAACCATGGCAGCCGCATGATACACCTGTTTTGCTCCTTGAAACGCTTTTTCTAACGAAAAATAATCGTTTAGATTGGCATCCATCCATTCTATTTTCTGGAACAATTTTTCGGCGTCGGCCGAATAAAAGGAGAATGTCTTTTTCACCCACGACAAATCGGAATTTGTTCGTTTTATCGCTCTTACCTGTTCGTATTTACGACACAAATCAAAGAGCAAATGAGCGCCCACCAAGCCGGTTCCTCCTGTTACAACTATCATAATGCAAAAATAGCCGAATTAATGAAAAAAACAGGCCTAAACTTACTCCATTCAGCAGAAAACGGAGATTGAAAATTGCTCAGTACGAAGACCGCGATTGCTTGATTTGAAATCAATTTTTGATGTTTTTTGATTGCCAAAATAAAAAAAACGAGTTACTTTCTTTTGGCTGCTGGCAAACTAAAACTAAATGTCGTTCCAATTCCTTCCGAACTTTCTACTTCAATTTTTCCACCTTGAATATCGATAAATTCTTTGCAAAACAACAAACCCATTCCGGTTCCCTTTTCGCCGCTGGTTCCTACCGAACTGTAACTCTCTTTTATTGAAAATAAATTAGACAAAACATGTTTTGGAATCCCTATTCCATTGTCGCGGACACTTATTTTTACAAATCCTTTTCCTTGTTTTATCTTTTCGCTAAAAAGCTGAATACGGCCTCTTTGGGGCGTAAATTTAATAGCATTAGAAAGTAGATTTCTAAAAACAGTTCGAATCATATTCCGATCGGCAAAAACAAAATTGTCGTTTCGTGGGCTATAATCTACCTGAATTTCTTTCCTTTTCCATTGATGAGCCGAAAGCTCAACTTCTTCTTGAATGATCTCGCAAATATTCAAAATTTCGGAATGAAAAGCCAGCGATCCGGTTTGCGTACGCGCCCATTCTAAGATGTTTTTGAGCAAATCCATTGCCTGAATCGACGATTTTTGAATAATTTTCAAAAATTCAATTATCTCCTCTTTTTTAAGCTCATCGAAATCTTCAATAATTAAACTGGAATAGGAAGCAATGGTGGAAACCGGCGTTTTTATATCGTGACCAAGAATCGAAAAAAACTTGTCTTTGGCCTCATTTAGCTCTCTTAATTGTTTTTCTGATTGAGAAAGCTGTTCGCGGTATTTTTCTTCAATTTGTTCGTCTGCAATGTGTTTCGACGCTTTTTCTATTGCCTCGAGCACTTTTTCTTTCATAAAAGGCTTGACAATATAGCCTTCTACGCCTATTTCGATTGCTTGCAAAAAATAATCCGCCTCGGTGTAGGCCGACATCACCAAACGATGAATTTCTGGCTTTTCGGCTTGCATTCGCTTTAACATACTTATTCCGTCCATGCCGGGCATCCGAATATCGGTAATCACCAAATCAATCTCTTCCTTCTCGAAAATTTCCAACGCTTTTTGAGCGTCTTTTGCAAAAAAAACAGACGGATAACGGCGGCTAACGATGTTGACAAGCGATTGTAAGACGAGAACCTCGTCTTCAACAATCAAAATATTTATTTGATCTCGGTTCATTGTGTTTGGTTATTAAGGTCGAAACAGATTTTGAATTCTGCTCCTTCGCGTTTGTTCATCACTGAGAGCTGTCCTTGCAATTGCTTTTCAATCATCGATTTGGCCATATACAAACCCAATCCACTTCCTCTGTTCATTTCTTTGGTAGTAAAATAAGGATCGAATATTTTATCTATCACTTCGGGTTTTATTCCTTTTCCATTGTCTAGAACAGTTATGCAATAACGCGATTCTTCTTTTTCTAAACGAATCCAAATCTTGGCGTTTTTCACTTTTCGTTCAAGCAGAACATCCCTCGAATTATTGAGCAAATTCATCAAGATGTGCGAAAGCATATTCGGATAACTGAATACTTCAAAGTCGTCCTGACACACAAAATAAGTGTTAATCTTTTCCTTTTTGTATGATTCGGCTGTGAAATCAATTAATTTTTCTATTAATTCTTTTGGTTTGAATAATTCGGTCTTAAAATCGTCGGTATGCATCTTGCTGAAATCGTTGATGGTGTCCGACATATACTTTAATCGGCGATAAACAACTTCGATGGTTTTCTCAAAATATTCTTTGGTAAGCACGTCGAAACTATATGCATCTTCCAAATCGTTGATCAGAAGTGAAATTTCATTGAGTGGTTGCCTCCATTGGTGAGCGATGTTCCCAATCATTTCGCCAAGTACCGACTGTCGAGATTGCTGAATAAGTAAGTGGTCTTTTTCGCGACTTTTTGCCACTTCCTGTTTTACTTTTTCTTCGAGTCTTTTGTTTATCTGCGCCAATTGAGCTTTGCTTTCTTCTAAATCTTTTTTGATTCTGAAAGCGATTGTTATGTCTTGAATAGTCCCCACCGCCCGTTTTGGATTTCCTTTGGAATCTACTATCAAATATCCGTTCTCTTCCACATATTTAATTTTTCCTTTCGGCGTTAAAATGCGATGCTGGCTATGATATTTTTGGTTCTTTACGATTGCCTGATGGTAGGTTTCCGAAACTTTTTGCAAGTCGTCAGGATAAATAAGTTTGTTGTAATTTTCGATGGTGAGCGGGTAGTTTTTTTCTGTCTCAAATATGGAAAAGGTTCCATCCGACCAGAACATTTGATTGTTTTCAAAATCATATTCCCAGTTCCCTAGTTTTGCTATCTCTTGGGCTTCTTTCAGCTGGCGCTCGCTTTGCTGCAACTCTCTTTTGATGGATTCGCGTTCTGAAACATCGTAAATAGTAATAAAAAGCTGTTGCTCATTTTCTGTAATAATGGGCGAAACATAGACCTCAACATCTCTCATTTCGCCGGAAGCCATTCGGTGTTGAAACAGAAAATCTTGGATCTTATCTGCAAAAACACGCTTCATATTTGCATCTATTTCTTGCGAACTGAGCAAGTTCAGATCGTTCGCTTTCAATTGTAAAAATTGTTCAGAAGAATATCCGTAAAAAGAAGTGGCCGCTTTGTTTGCTTTTACAATCTGCTTGGTTTTCGGGTCGATCTGAAGCATGGCTGCGGTATTGTTTTCGAAATAGGCACGAAATCGCGCTTCGCTTTTTTTCAATTCTTCTTCGGCTTTTTTACCTTCGGTGATGTCTTGAACAATACTAAAAAGAGTCTTCCTTCCATCTACTTCGATGGGCGAAACATGAACCCGCACATCTCTCAATTCGCCACTTTTCAATCGATGCGAAAAAGAAAAAACATTTTGTTTGTTTGCGAGAGCCAAAAGCGCCGATCTGTCTATTTCCGATGGCGGAAGTGTATTTAAATCGTAAATAGTTTTGTTTAATATTTCCTCCTTCGAATAGCCATAAAAATGGACGGCTGCGTCGTTTACTGCCAATAGTTGTTTTGTGTCCGCATCAATTTGGAAGTTGATTGTTGTGCTTTTTTCGAAATAAGCTCTGAATCTGGCCTCGCTATTGAGCAGGGCGGCTTCTTTTTCTTGAAAATTTGTAATATCACGTATGGTTGTGATACGCGTTTTCTTTCCGTTGTAATTGAACATCCGTCCTTGAATCTGAATCGGAAATCGACTTCCATCTTTTTTTACACCAACAGAAAGATAGGGCTCTAAATAATTGTTTAATAAGCGGTGAATGGTTTCGGCATGATGAGCTGAATCAATTATTGTAAGCGCATGCAATCCCAATACATCTTCTTTTTTATAGCCAAACATATCCAATGCGATTGGGTTGCAATCGATACAAAGCGCATCCACAGTAAACCAAACGGCTTCGTTTGTAGCGTTTGCCAACGCTCTGTATCGAGCCTCGCTATCCAACAATTCAATTTCTTTTTCTTTTAAACTGGAAATATCTTCGTAAACAGCAACCACTTCTCCGCTCGAAAGTTTGAAAATGTCGTTGTCGCGCCACAACATTTTATCGTATTTATCGCGCCGATTGAACACATGATTTTCATGTTTTCCGCTTTTCTGGACGCGTAAAAGAATTTCGATAAATTCGCCGCCCATCTCCGGAAATGCTTCGGAAACAAGTTTTCCAACAATTACACTTCTTTCAATTCCCTCCAATCGCTCAAAGGCAGCATTTGCATCTTTTACAATAAAATCTTGACCGTTTTCAAGACGATGATAAATAACGCATGCATTGTGCATATTCATAAAAAGGCTTAGAAACAAAACCAAATCCGTTTCAGTTGCCGTGTTTTCCGAAATCACCGATGCGCTATTTTCTGAGTTGATAAACCCACGCCTTTCCTGCGGCTTGTTGATGCCTTTGTCAAGATCCATTTGGTTTCCTAATTAATATTTTTTCAACGGTCAGTCTAAATTTTGTCTGCATCGAGGATTAAAATCCAATCAAGACTTCATCCGTCCCAAATGTACAATTTTTCTATAAAGGAATCATCAAAATCCAAATATTACTTCTTGCTAAATCGTATAATTCGGGCTCAATCAATTGTTCGGTCGGAGTAATTGAGTTTAAATAAAACACTTTCACTTTAAATAATAGTTTACCTTTGTCAAAATTTTTGATTTGAAAAACAACGCTTTAAATTACCTTTATTTCTTTCCCAACTTTTTCGCCCTCGCATTTTCTTTTTTAAATCTCTTTTTTTAACTTGAAATGCCGTTTGTTTTTAGACAAAATGGCAATATTGCATTAATAAAAACAGGTCGCCACAATGGCACTAAAACAAAGTTTGAACGTATGAATATTTTTGTGGGAAATCTTGATTTTAAAGTAAAAGAAGCAGATTTAGAAGATTTGTTCGAAGAATACGGAACCGTTGAAAGCGTTAAAATAATCACAGATAAATTTACCGGCCGAAGCAAAGGCTACGGCTTTGTTATCATGGAAAACGAACAAGATGCCAATAAAGCAATCGCTGAATTGAATGGCGCCAGTTTTGAGAACAGAGCAATGGTTGTAAATCAGGCAAAATCAGTATAATAACACAAATAATCATTCAAAAAAATACAGTCTGAATACTGTATAACAACAATTTAAAAACAAAAAAATAAGTTTATGGGCAGATCGCAGGAATCATTCAACAAAAAGGAAATTCGTAATAAGAAAGAAAAGAAAAGAAAAGAAAAAGAAAAAGTCCGTCTTTCAAAAAAAGATACTCCTAAAAAAAGCGGTTTAGACGAAATGATAGCCTATGTCGATGAATTTGGAATGCTCAGTTCTACTCCTCCAGATCCTTCAAAAAAAATATCCGTAAAGCTGGAAGATATTGAAATTGGTACACCAAACCGCGACAACGATCCAGAAATAGTTCTTGAACACAAAGGAACTGTTACCTTCTTTAACGACGCAAAAGGCTTCGGATTTATTAAAGATGCCGAAACAAAAGAAGGAATTTTTGTTCATGCAAACAATGTGCTCCAAGAAATTAAAGAGGGTAATTTGGTAAGCTTCGAAATTGAAAGAGGTCTGAAAGGGCTTACAGCCGTAAGAGTGAAACTAATCAAATAAGCGTCCAAACCAAATTCTTCTTCTACCTGTTTTCCCAATTCAAAGGGATTTATCCTTTTGACGAAAAACCCTAAGCTTCGCATTTCTGTTCTCTTCACGCAAACAATCCATTTGTTAAATAATTCCGAATATTCCTTTTCGCGCTTAAGTCTTTTGCATTATTGTAATACTTTTGTTGTCGATATGTATTTTTAAACATATCGAAATGCTGGTTTCAAGAGCATTTGTATCATTTTGTTTTACAACTAATTCTTAAAATTATCCATGCATAAAAATCATTTCAATACGCCACAAGCCGAAAACGAAAAAATATTAAGCTATAAAAAAGGCTCAACAGAAAGAGAAAATTTAATTCAGGCGCTCAAAACGGCCAAATCACAAGTGATTGAAATACCCATGATTATTGACGGAGAAGCAATCCGGACTGATAAAAAAGTTGAAATTCGTCCTCCACACGAGCATCAACATCTCTTGGGTTATTATTTTGCCGGCGACGAAACGCACTTGAGAAAAGCCATTGACGCAGCCTTGGCGGCGCACAAAAACTGGGCAAGCTTATCGTGGAAACAAAGAGCCTCTATTTTTTTGAAAGCAGCCGGAATGATTTCAGGACCGTATCGTGCCCGAATTAATGCAGCTACCATGCTTGGCCAATCCAAATCGGCGCATCAAGCCGAAATAGACGCTGCCTGTGAATTGGCTGATTTCTTGCGTTTCAATGTGCAGTATATGTCGGAAATCTACGTCGAACAGCCCGCTTCGGGCGATTTAACTTGGAATCGAATTGAACAACGCGCTTTGGAAGGTTTTGTTTTTGCACTTACGCCATTTAATTTTACCGCTATTGCGGGAAATTTACCATCTGCTCCTGCTATGATGGGAAATACGGTTGTTTGGAAACCATCCAATTCGCAAATTTATTCCGCGCGCATTATTATGGAAATATTTCAAGAAGCCGGATTGCCAAAAGGGGTAATCAATCTTGTTTACGTTTCCGGATTTACTGCTGGAAAGGTTATTTTTTCTCATCCCGATTTTGCCGGCATCCACTTTACCGGATCTACCGCGGTTTTTCAGCAGATTTGGAAAGAAATTGGAAACAATATTTCGAAATACAAATCATATCCTCGCATTGTAGGAGAAACAGGAGGCAAAAATTTTGTTTTGGTTCACGAAAGTGCCAATGCAGCACAGGTTGCAACAGCGCTCACACGCGGCGCATTTGAATACCAAGGTCAAAAATGTTCGGCGGCTTCGCGCGCTTACATTCCTGATACTCTTTGGGAAGAAGTACTAAACGAAATTAAATGTGATATGGAAACCATAAAAATGGGTTCGGTCGAAGATTTTTCGAATTTCGTAAATGCGGTGATCGATGAGGCGTCGTTCACAAAATTATCCGGTTTTATCGAAAGAGCAAAACAGGATCCAGAAGCACAAATAATTCAGGGAGGAAATTACGATAAATCGAAAGGTTATTTTATTGAGCCAACGATTATACTAACCACCAATCCGCATTATATTACAATGGAAGAAGAATTGTTTGGCCCCATCCTCACCATTTATGTTTACGATCACACGAAGTTTGACGAAACCATTGACTTGGTGGACAAAACCTCTATTTATGCTTTAACGGGTTCTGTCTTCTCCAAAGACAGATATATCATCGATTCGGTGATGAAACGGCTAAATCATGCAGCAGGCAATTTCTATATCAACGATAAACCAACAGGAGCCGTTGTAAACCAACAACCTTTTGGAGGCGCTAGAGGCTCCGGCACAAACGATAAAGCAGGTTCAAAATTGAATCTGTTGCGTTGGGTAAGTCCACGAACGATAAAGGAATGTTTTCTTCCTCCGGTAAGTTATAAATATCCTTTTTTGGAAGAATAAAAACTTATTTCTGATTCCCGAACAGAAATTCAGATAGAATACTTTGGGCTTCAGTTTCGATAAAATTGAGCACTTTTTTATTTTCAGGCGAACAAAATAGGCATACTAAAATCTTTGTAGCATCTTTGTAATTCAATTTATTGAATTCACAGATGTCAAATAAAAATTTACAAACCGAAATTGATGCAAGTTATCTATATGGTAAACTTGCAGAGAACGAGGACGACGAGTCGATAGCAAATGTTTTTAGGCAGATGAGCACCATCGAAAAAAGCCACGCCGTGGCCTTTGCGAAGAAAGAAAATATTGAACTAGAAAGCGTGATGCGCGCCTCTTGGCGAGCAAAAACGCTGAATATGATTGGGAGGCTTTTTGGCTACGAATATGTTTTGGGCGCATTGATGGATACCGAAAAAAGCATTGCCTCTGCCATCATTTCTACCAAAAAGAAACAGTCGTTGGAAATAAGCGGCACGGAAGGCAATCATGTAAAAATTCTACAATCCATTTTGGATAATCAAGATCCTGTTTCGAGTACACAAATATCAAAACTAGAAACAAAACATCGATCGGTTGGCGGAAATGCTATTCGAGCCGCCGTTTTGGGAGGAAACGACGGCTTGGTTTCGAATTTTAGTTTAGTGATGGGAATTGCAGGCGCCACTTCTGGTAATCAAGGGGTTTTACTTGCGGGAATTGCCGGAATGCTGGCGGGTGCCTTGTCCATGTCGTTGGGAGAATGGATTTCTGTAAAAAGTTCGCAGGAATTGTACGAAAACCAAATGCAATTGGAAATGGAAGAATTGGAAACCAATCCCGAAGGAGAACAGCTTGAATTGGCATTGATCTACATGGCAAAAGGAATTCCCGAAGAGCAAGCTTATCAAATGGCTGTCGAAATAATGAAAGACAAAGACAAAGCCCACGAGGTTTTGGTAAAGGAAGAGTTGGGTATCAATGCCGAAGAATTGAAAGGTTCGGCCATGGAAGCCGCCATTTATTCATTCTTTCTGTTTTCGATAGGAGCCGTTATTCCAGTTTTGCCTTTTATGTTTACTACTGGATTGAAAGCCGTTTTTATAAGTATAGGGATGAGTGCGATAGGATTGTTTCTAATTGGTGCTGCCATCACGCTTTTTACCGGAAAAAATGTTTGGTATTCGGGATTCAGACAAGTAGTTTTTGGCTTGGCGGCAGCGGCTATTACTTACGGAATTGGGAGCCTGATTGGAGCATCACTCTAAGCTTTGCTTTTTGGATGATAAAATAAATTCTGAATGACTCCACGAAGATTTTATCAGAAAAATAATTTCCTTAGAAAACAAGACCGAAAAACTATGGAAACGTTAATTTTGCAATTAAATCAACATTTAGCATGGAAGAATTATTTAGGCCAAAACTCTTTAGTATTCTAAAAAAGGGCATAAGTAAAAAACAACTTTCGAAAGATATTTTATCTGGGATTGTAGTAGGAATTGTGGCATTGCCTTTGGCAATTGCTTTTGCTGTTGCCTCAGGCGTATCGCCCGAAAAGGGATTAATCACCGCCATTATTGCAGGATTCATCATTTCTTTTTTAGGTGGAAGCAGAGTGCAGATTGGCGGCCCAACCGGCGCTTTTATCGTAATCGTTTATGGAATTGTCCAAAACTACGGCATCGATGGGCTGATTATTTCAACTGTTTTGGCCGGAATAATGCTTGTGGCGTTTGGATTGTTAAAATTGGGAAATCTTTTAAAGTACATTCCTCATCCGCTGATAGTAGGATTTACCAGCGGAATCGCATTGATTATTTTTTCTACACAGATAAAAGATGCCTTGGGTTTAGAAATTGATGAAATCCCTTCCGGTTTCATTTCCAAATGGGGTGTTTATTTCTCAAATATAAACAGCCTAAATGTGTATGCCGTTGTGTTAACGATAGCTACCATACTGATTACGATCTACGCAAGAAAAGTAACCACCAAAATTCCCGGTTCTTTTCTTGCCATTATACTGATTACAAGCGTTGTACAAATAGCGCATCTGCCCGTTACTACAATCGAAACATTCTTTGGAGCTATTACCAATAAATTCAGCTTTACTATTCCATCCATCGATCTGAATAATCTGTCGTATTATTTTGCTCCGGCTCTTACAATTGCCCTTTTGGGAGGAATCGAATCTTTGCTTTCGGCTGTGGTGGCCGATGGAATGATTAGCGGCAATCATCGCTCCAATACAGAATTAATTGCTCAAGGAATTGCAAATATTTTCACTCCTTTTTTTGGTGGCATTCCGGCTACAGGAGCCATTGCGCGAACAGCCACAAACGTGAAAAACGGCGGCCGTACACCAATTTCGGGAATCGTTCACTCCATCACGCTTCTGCTGATTATGCTCTTTTTTGGAAAATGGGCAAAACTGATTCCTATGTCGGTTTTGGCCGGTGTGCTCCTTGTGGTGGCCTACAATATGAGCGAATGGCGAACATTCCGTTCAATACTAAAAGGCTCCTACTTTGATGTTCTCGTTTTATTGTCCACCTTTTTCCTGACAGTTTTGGTTGATCTTACTGTAGCGATTGAAGTTGGAGTGGTTCTTTCGGCCTTGCTTTTTATGAAGAGAATGGCCGATATCAGCGGGAAAATCCAGATGGGTATGGATAGTGATGTTTTGGAAGATTATTCGTCGCTGCAAAAAGGAATTTCGATTTACGAAATTAGCGGACCTTTGTTTTTTGCATCAGTAAAGCAATATTCCGAAGTATTGAAAGAAACAGGCATCAAGAGCAATGTGCTTATCATACGCATGCGCCATGTTCCTTTTATTGATGCCACCGGATTGATCAACTTTAAAGAAGTAATCAAAATACTGAAAAGTGCAGGAGTAACAATTGTATTATCCGGAGTGAGAGAAGAAGTGTTCGTTTGTTTGGAAAAGTTTAAATTGGTCGATTTGCTTGGCAGATCAAATATTTTTGATTCTTTTGATAAAGCACTGGAAGCGGCAAAAATGAAACTCAAATCTTAATTGATTGCCGGTGCAATGAACGCGCAACAAACATCCAATTTTAAATAAATTCTTTTTTTTGGATAATAGCCATATTCCATTTACTTTAGCCGCAAGAACAAACAAGTGTATGATAAGTATGTTGAGCAATAATCTAAATCTTAATTCGAACAATAATTTGTTGCGAACCGGGAAGGTTTTTGCTCATACGATCTGAAAAATATTTTTTAAATCGAAAAGGCCTTCCAAAATCTGGGAGGCCTTTTTTAGTTTAATCCAATTTAGCAAATGGTACAAATCAATACAAATAATAATAACAATCCTCCACCCAGCAGGCGGATGCATTGTGCATTGGAAGCCTGCCTTATCAGCAGGCTTTTTTTATGCTTAGATTTTAAAACAAACTTCAATAGAAACAAATAAAACATGGGAACAGAAATTTTAAAAACAGAAGAGGCAATCAGTTTTGTGAAAGAAACTTTTTCAAAAGAATTTGCCAAACAATTAGAACTAACAAAAATCTCATCTCCAATTTTAGTTCTCGATGGAACAGGAATAAACGACGATTTAAACGGGACTGAAAGAAGCGTGAAATTTCCAGTAAAAGCGCTGCAGGATCAACAAGCCGTAGTGGTAAACTCCTTGGCTAAATGGAAACGGATTCGGTTGATGGAGCTTGGCATAAAGAAAGGGAAAGGAATCCTGACCGATATGCGAGCCATTCGCCCCGACGAAGATTTTACGCCCATTCATTCTATTTATGTAGATCAGTGGGATTGGGAAAAATGCATTGATTCCAAAGAACGAACACTGGAGATTCTAAAATCGACCGTAAATCAAATCTACGAAGCACTCAAATTGACCGAAAAAAAAATAGAAGAACGCTATTCGGAAATTTCATCTGTTTTGCCCGAAAAAATACACTTCATTCATACCGAAGAATTGCTTCAGATGTATCCTGCACTTTCGGGCAAAGAGCGCGAAACGGCCATAACGAAAATCTATGGAGCTGTTTTTATTATTGGCATTGGGGGAAAATTGAGCAATGGCGAAATCCACGATGGCCGCGCTCCCGATTACGATGATTGGAGCAGTTTAAACACAGATAGATATACAGGTTTGAATGGAGATATCTTGGTTTGGAATCCGGTGTTGGAAATGGCTTTTGAGCTCTCTTCGATGGGGATTCGTGTGGACGAAACAGCTCTTGTGAAACAACTCGAAGAAAAAGGACAGCTTTACCGCAAGGAGCTTTTGTTCCATCAGCTTTTGCTTTCCAACCAACTTCCTCAAAGCATTGGCGGTGGCATTGGACAGTCGAGAGTTTGTATGTTTATGTTGCGCAAAAAACACATTGGCGAAGTGCAGGTTGGTCTGTGGCCCGATACGTTTAAAGCACAATCGAAAAAGGAAGGCATTTTCTTGATGTGATTTGTGCAAAAAACAATCAGTTTATGTGCTGGGGCATAGGTTTTGGAATAGAATCTTCTGCTAATTTTCCAAAAGAAATCTCAGAACAATATGTATTTTTGCACGCATGAATCAGGCGGATACATTATTTAAGATCAACCATGCAGATTGGATTAGTTTTTCCGATGCGGTTCCGCAATGGGATTCAACGGCTATGCTAAAAGTGCGCTTCCTTGTTCAGAAAGAAGAAACGTCCTTGGTTTACAATCGGCGTCAACAAGAATCGGGCATTCCTTCGTGGGTTCATCTTAGTTTGTTTTTCTGGGTAATCATCATCTTGATTACGCGACTCAACTATACGTTTAAGTTGCGGCAACTGCTTGCTGCCAGCTTTAATTTGCAGCATTTAAAACAATTTCATCGAGAAGGAAATATATTGAAACAAGGATATCCCGTTCTCCTTATTGCCCTTTACTTATTTACAATTTCGATGTTTGGTCTGAAGGCAATCGATTCGTACCTGCCAAAGTCGTTTCATTTTTCTTTTCTGGAAAAATTTTTTCTTTTCTTTGGCGGTGTTTTTAGTGTCTATTTTCTAAAATTTTCGGCTATTTGGTTTTTAGGAAAATTGTTTGATACTGCGCTTGTAACGAAACAATACCTTTTAGATCATTATTTGTTTCAAATCACGGAAGGACTATTTTTATTTCCCTTGTTGATTTTGTACGTTTATTCTTCTATTCAGATAATTCTTTTTGTCGCCATTGCTATATTGTTGGTCTTGTGGATTTATCGCTTATTTCGTGCCTTTCGTATAGGATTGAGCTGCACAAATTTTTCACGGTCTTATTTATTTTTATACCTTTGCAGCCTTGAAGTGTTGCCTCTTTTCTTTGTATACAAACTAAGCGTATAGTTTTATCATAAAAGGGTTTTGTGTTTAACGAATAAATTTTTTTACCTGTGAAAATTAAAAACGTATTAGTCTCGCAACCCAAACCCGCTGAGGTAGAAAAATCGCCCTATTATATTTTGGCCAAAAAATATAAGGTAAATATTGATTTTTTTAAGTTTATAACTATTGAAGGTGTAAAAGCCATCGATTTCAGAAAAGACAGAATTCATATTCTGGATCATACGGCCGTTATTTTTACAAGCCGACATGCTGTAGATCATTACTTTCGTTTGGCCAAAGAAATGCGCGCCGAAATCCCGGATTCTATGAAATATTTCTGCTTTTCGGAAGCCATTGCCCATTATCTTCAGAAATACATTCAATATCGCAAACGAAAAATATTCTACGGCCGACAAAATTTTGATCAGCTGATGGAGATAATCTCCAAACACAAAACGGAGAATTTTTTGCTTCCTTGTTCTGATGTGACCGAAAAAGAGATAACGCAAGTTCTTACAGACAATGCTATCCAGCACTCAAAAGCCATTATGTATCAAACCGTAGCAAGCGATTTATCTGCTATTGAAATCGATAAATACGATTTATTGGTTTTCTTTAGCCCTTCTGGGGTGAAATCGTTGTTTACCAATTTTCCAAATTATCAACAAGGCGAAACCTTAATTGGCGCATTTGGCCCTGCAACTTGCAAAGCTGTTGAGGATGCCGGATTGAAATTGAGCATAGAAGCACCGACAAAAACAGCTCCTTCTATGACAATGGCTTTGGAAGAATATATTGATCAATTGATAAAATCTAAATAGGAGTTAACTATTTAACTCCCTTACAATGAACACCTTTACAAAAAAGGAACGGCTCAATAGCAAAAAAGATATTCACCGGCTTTTTGAGCAAGGAAGTACTTTCTTTAGCTATCCATTTAAGATTTATTTCTTTTTTCATCAAAAGGGAGAAAAAATCAACCAAGCATCAGTGCTATTTAGTGTTGCTAAAAAACAATTTAAGCTGGCTGTTGACAGGAACCGAATCAAGCGCTTGTGCCGCGAATCCTATCGTTTGAATAAAAGTATTTTGAATACAGCACTTGAAAAAAATAAAAGTTCCGTGGAATTGGCTTTTGTTTACGTAGCCAAAACAAGCATTGAATACGATGAGCTGCAAAAGAAGATGAAAAAAATATTGCTTCGCTTAGCAGAAGAAAAACCCGAACAAAATGCTGAATAATAAATAGGCCATTCATTTTCTATCGTTCTATTTTGACTTGATTGGTAATTATTTCTTTCCCTGTTGCTGAAATCGGACCAACAGCGTTTTTTTTGAGCGCGGCAAACCAAAAAATATTCCTTAATTTTGCGCCTTGTCAGAAAAACCAAAAACTTGAATTATGAATTTTGTTGAAGAATTGCGCTGGAGAGGAATGATCCACGATATGATGCCGGGAACAGACGAAATCATGGAAAAAGAGATGATTTCGGCCTACGTAGGGATAGACCCAACAGCCGATTCGTTACACATTGGCCATCTTGTTGGTGTAATGATGCTCAAACATTTGCAAATAGCAGGTCATAAACCACTTGCCTTGGTAGGCGGTGCTACAGGAATGATAGGTGATCCGTCAGGAAAATCGGAAGAAAGAAATCTACTTGACGAAAAAGTACTGCGCAAAAACGAAGAAGGAATAAAAAAGCAGTTGAAAAAATTCTTGGACTTTGACTCTTCAAAACCCAATGCCGCAGAACTCGTAAACAATTACGATTGGATGAAAGACTTTTCGTTCCTCGATTTTATTCGCGACATCGGAAAGCACATCACCGTAAACTATATGATATCGAAAGATTCCGTAAAAAAGCGAATAGGCGAAGATTCTAAAGTTGGAATGTCGTTTACGGAATTTACTTATCAACTTGTTCAAGGAACCGATTTTCTGCATTTATATACCCATAAAAATTGCAAACTGCAAATGGGAGGTGCCGATCAGTGGGGAAATATTACCACCGGTACAGAATTGATTCGACGAAAAGTTGGAGGAAAGGCATTCGCATTGACTTGCCCGCTCATTACCAAAGCCGATGGGGGAAAATTCGGGAAAACTGAACAGGGAAATGTTTGGCTCGAT
>DYSK01000095.1 GCA_020718315.1 Draconibacterium orientale | reverse complement strand
TAATATTCTTGAACGTATGTTCACTCAGGTCGGGTGTGATGCGGACTTCATCAATAATAAAAGGTTCGTAGCCTATAAATTCTACTTTTAGTTCGTACATTCCAACTGGAATTTCACCTATTTGGAAGATTCCATTTTCGTTGGTGATGCCTCCAGCCATTATCTTTTTAAGTCTTTTGTGTGTCAATGCAATGGTAGCATATTCAATCACTTCGCCGTTTTCTGAGTCGATGATATTTCCTTTTACCACACCTATTTTAGGTAAGGCATTGGGATCCATCATGGCTCCTTGACCGCTTCCGGCCGGTTTTGTTCCAGTTGCTTGTGGTTTTGTCTGAGCAAAAGAAATTTGAGTACTAAGCAAGATGAAACTTGCCAAAAGGATTAATTGTTTGTTCATGTTTTCGAAAATTTTAGAATTTAGACGCTTAAATAGCATCTAGGTTTAAAGGACGCAAAGATAATTTTTTTTAACTCAAAAAAAGTTACATTTGTGCTTGCTTAAAAAATATGCGATTTAGAGATATTGTTGGTCAGGAGGCGTTAAAGTCACGGTTGATTAACTCTGTGAAAGAGAATAGGATAAGTCATGCTCAAATGTTTTTGGGCAGCGGAAATAACGGCAAACTAGCACTTGCATTTGCCTATGCTCAATACATCAATTGTACACAAAAGTTGGAGAATGATTCTTGTGGCGTGTGCGAATCGTGCCGGAAATATGAAGCCATGAGTCATCCTGATTTGTTTTTTAGTTATCCGGTAAATACCAATAAAGGCTCTACGACCAAAGTTTCGAAAGCGAAAATTTCAAAAGATCCGGTAAGTCGTGATTTTCTGAACGACTGGAAAAATTTCATTGCACTTACCAACGGATATCCAAATCTTTATCAGTGGTATCAATACATTGGTGTAGAAAACAAACAAGGTTTTATAAGCAAAGAAGAAGCCCGAAATATTGTTCATCAACTTCAATTTAAAGCCGCAGAAGCACGTTACAAGGTTTTGATTGTGTGGATGCCCGAAAAAATGAATGACACTTCGGCCAATACATTGCTCAAATTGATAGAGGAACCACCCGACAATACGCTTGTTTTTTTGGTGGCCGAAGAAAAGGAAAAATTGCTGACAACCATTTTGTCGCGCGTTCAAACTATATTAGTTCCTCCAATTGAAGACAAAAAATTAGCAGTGTATTTGCAACAGAAGTTTCCGCATCTGAAAAAGGAGGAACTTCGCGACATTGTTAGTTTGGCGAATGGTGATGTTTTTAGAGCAAAGGAGATAATCAGCAACTCGGACGAACTGAAAGAAAATTTCGATCTCTTTGTGGAGTGGATGCGCTTGTGCTATAAAACGGGAAGTTTGGAGGGAATCAAAACTTGGGTTGAACAGGTAAGTAAATTTGGACGCGAAAAACAAAAAGGATTTTTGACCTATACCTTGCGAATGATTCGCGAAAGTCTTTTGCTTAATTATGGCAACGATAAACTGGTGAGAATCATGCTTCATGAAGAAACTTTTTTGATAAAATTTGCTCCTTTTATTCACCTGAAGAATGCCCCAATAATTCAAAAAAATCTCGATCAGGCCATTTATGAAATTGAACGAAACGTTGCTCCCGCATCGCTTTTTACCGATCTTTCATTGCAGATGAGTCTGCTTCTGAAGATGAATGTTGCTTCTTGATAAATTTCCATCACGCTCCCTTGAAACGAAAATATTTGCTTACTTTTGTCTGTTCACTTAGCTGCTTTGGATGAAAATATTTTTTATTTAAATAGATGAATCTGGAGCAGTGATTAATATATATATTCAATGGAAAATAGTCAAACGAATGAAAATAGCCTGCTTTCAAGAGGCTGTTGTTCATCTCGAACAATCATAGAGAAGGGAAAAAGTTTAAATAATTATTCATGTGCAAAACTTGATGCACAAGACTGGTTGATGCCAAATAATACCTATGGACTTCAGGTGGTTTTGAATATAGTGGAGGTTCGGTTTAAGAATAGCCACAAAGAGTTTTTCGGTGTAGCTAGCGAGTTGACCCTGAGCAAAGGCGATATTGTTGCAGTGGAAGCTTCGCCAGGTCACGACATTGGAATAGTTTCGCTTACGGGCGAATCGGCCCGTTTGCAAATGAAAAAGAAAAGGATAGAGTTTGATCCGGAAAACTGTAAAAGAGTATATCGGCATGCGCGAGTAGGCGACATAGAAAAGTGGATAAAGGCTGCCGAACGGGAAGACAAGACGGTAATCAAAACACGTCAATTGGTCGATAACCTTGGGCTGAATATGAAAGTGAACGACGTCGAATTTCAGGGCGATGATACAAAAGCTGTATTTTACTATACGGCCGAAGACCGAGTAGATTTTCGGCAACTCATTCGGGTTTTGGCCGAAACCTTCCATGTTCGTATCGAGATGAAACAAATTGGCGTTCGGCAAGAAGCGGCTCGTGTAGGAGGAATTGGATCTTGCGGCAGAGAATTGTGTTGTTCTACTTGGCTCACAAATTTTACATCTGTTACAACCCATGTAGCACGTACACAACAATTGTCTTTGAATCCTCAAAAATTGGCCGGACAATGTGGCAAGTTGAAATGCTGTTTGAATTTTGAATACGATTCATATGTGGATGCACAAACAGATTTTCCGAATACATCCACTATTTTGCAAACAAAAAAGGGGGATGCCGTCTATCAAAAAATGGATGTGTTTCAGGGAATCTATTGGTTTACTTATACGAATGATCCTTCAAATTTTATTGCTCTGCCAGTTAGTAAAGTCAGATACATTATTGGCCGAAATAAAGAAGGAAAAAAACCGGACGATTTAGAAAGTTTTATGATCAAATCTCCTGAAAAGAAAAAAATAAGCGGCAACGGAATTGAAGAAGGTGATTTAAATCGATTCGACTAGAAAATTGTACATGATGCAAAGCGTTTTTCAAACAACAATAATTCGGCTTAGGCACTCTTTTGTTTTTATCCTACTTTTGGGATTTGGCCTAAGTTCGTGCGATCGCAATCGTTTTTATGAGCAAAGCTCAACAGTGGATCCCACCTGGATTTATAGCGATGGAAAAACCTTTGATGTGAAAATTGCCGATACTTTAAAATACTACAATTTTTATATCAACGTGAGAAATACAATCGATTATGAATTTGCTAATTTGTATTTCTTTATTCAAACCGATTTGCCGGATGGAAAAGCTGCCCGCGATACTGTAGAGTGTCAACTAGCCGATTATCAAGGGAAATGGTTGGGAAATGGCAGTGGAGAATTTCGCGACAATCGGTTCCTAATCCGTAAAAACATGAGATTTCTTCGCTCGGGAAACTATCATTTTGTTCTAAAACATGGAATGAGACCCGACAGCTTAAATGGAATCACCGATGTAGGTATTCGCATCGAAATTGCTAAATAAATGATTAAATTTGAATATGATTAGACAAAAAAATAGTTCGAAAATGCAAGGCGATAAAGAAAATGAGACTCATTGGATAAAGCGTTTATATTGGACATTCTTGGCGAGCATTGTTCTGATTATCATTTTGTTTGTCTTTATATCGAATGGATTTTTGGGCAATATGCCTAGTTTCGAAGAGTTGGAAAATCCCACTTCTTCCCAAGCTTCGCTTATTTATGCCGACGATGGTCAATTGCTCGGTTCTTATTTTATCGAAAATCGTTCTGATGTGGATTTTCGCGATTTGTCGCCCAATTTGGTGAACGCCTTATTGGCTACCGAAGACATCCGCTTTTATAAACATTCCGGAATCGATTTCAAAGCTTTGGTTCGCGTTTTTGTTGGCGTACTCACCGGTTCCAACAAAGGCGGCGGGTCTACAATTACGCAGCAATTGTCCAAACAATTGTTTACCGAAGAACCCGGTACTCGTTTTGACAGGGTGCGACAAAAACTAAACGAATGGGTGATCTCGATCAAATTGGAAAAAAGCTTTTCCAAAGAAGAAATAATCGCGATGTATCTGAATAAGTACGATTTTATCAACAATGCCGACGGAATTCGTACCGCTGCGCGCGTTTATTTTGGCACAACACCCGATTCTTTGAGTCTAACACAATCGGCCACCTTGGTTGGAATGCTTCAAAATTCGGCTCTATACAATCCATTTCGGCGGCCGGAATTGGTGACCGAACGCCGCAATGTAGTTCTGGGACAAATGCTTCGTTATGATTTTATCGATAAAGCAACCTACAATGAAGCCATTGCTCAACCTTTGGCTTTGAATGTAAACAAACAAAGTCATACCGACGGTTTAGCCAATTATTTTCGTGAATATCTAAGAGGCTGGCTCACCGATTGGGCAAACAATCATCATAAACCGGATGGAACGCCTTACAATTTGTATCGCGACGGATTGCGTATTTATACAACGGTGAATTACAGTATGCAGATGTATGCCGAAAATGCAGTGCGCGAACATTTGGGAAAAGATTTGCAACCCGCCTTTTATAAACATTGGAAAGGATACAGAAATGCTCCTTTTGTATTTGAAAACAATGTAAAAGAAGAAGTGGAAAAAATTATGGAAACAGCCAAGAAACGATCGGAGCGTTATCGATTGATGAAAAAGGCCGGTTATTCTGCCGATTCCATTGATTTGGCTTTTAATACTCCAATAAACATGACCGTTTTTTCGTGGAAAGGAGATTTAGACACCATCATGACGCCTATGGATAGCATTAAATATTTTAAATCTATTCTACAAGTTGGGCTGATGTCTGTACAACCACAATCCGGACATGTAAAAGCTTATGTTGGAGGAATAGATTATCGCTATTTTAAATACGATCACGTAACACAAGCCAAACGTCAGGTTGGTTCTACTTTCAAGCCAATTGTTTACTCGCTGGCCATGCAAGAAGGAAACTTGTCGCCTTGCAGTAAAATCCCGAACATTCAACCTATTATTCGCCTTGCCGACGGAACATTTTGGGAACCCAAAAATTCGAACAAAGATTTTGAAGGACAAGAAGTTACATTGAAATGGGCGTTGGCAAACTCAATAAATTGGGTGTCGGCACAGTTAATTGATAAATACAATCCCGAAGCAGTAGTTAAAATGGCTCGAAATCTGGGAATTACCGGCGATATTCCGCTGGTTCACGCCATTGCTCTTGGAACTCCCGAAATTTCGTTGTATGAAATGGTAGGTGCTATGGCTACTTTTGCCAACAAAGGAGTTCATCTAAAACCTATTTTTATTACACGAATTGAGGATAAAAATGGCAATGTTTTGGAACGGTTTAGTCCGGAATCAAATGAGGCCATGAGCGAAGAAACCGCCTATCTGATGCTTTCGTTGATGAAAGGCGTAGTGGAAAGTGGAACAGGAATTCGATTGAGATCGAAATATCAATTGAACAATCCCATAGCGGGAAAAACAGGAACTACTCAAAATCAATCCGATGGTTGGTTTATGGGCATCACACCAAAATTAGTAAGTGGAGTTTGGGTAGGCGCAGAAGATCGATCGGTTCATTTCCGTACCATCACCGAAGGCCAAGGAGCAAATATGGCTCTGCCTATTTGGGCTTTGTATATGAAACAAGTGTATGCCGATCGGAAAATTGATTTGTATATGGGCGATTTTGAAGCACCGGCAAAACCATTGTCGGTCGAAATAGATTGCGCTAAATTTGAAACGAAAAAACGAAAAAAGATTTTTCAAACCGACGACGATTTTTAGCCTTCACAGGGCTAATTCTACTTAAACAGAACAATTATGGAAGATAAATGGAATTTGTTTCAAAAGTTTTTGGTCACCGAAAGTGTAAATATTTCTGTGTACGATTTCCTATTGAATTCGCTGGTAATAATAATTCTTTCACTCATTTTAGAATATACATATAGCAAATGTGGAAGAAGCTTGTCAAATAGGAAAGGGTTTGCAGCTAATTTCTTGATGTTGGCGTTTACCACTATGCTCATTATTACGATTGTAAAATCGAGTTTAGCACTTTCTTTGGGTTTGGTAGGTGCTTTGTCGATCGTTCGTTTTAGAGCAGCAATCAAAGAACCCGAAGAATTGGCTTATTTGTTTATTTCCATTGCTTTAGGATTGGGATTGGGCGCAAATCAAACATTGATTGTGGTGGTTGCTTTTGGGATATTGATGCTTATCTTATGGGGGCGATTTCTTTTCTCGAGAAAAGAAATAACCCAAAATCTTTACCTTAGCCTAACATCCGAAACAGCTACAGATTTTAAACTTGATTATTTGAATACTTTGGTTGAGAGTCATTTCGGACATTATCGATTAAAACGCTACGACACAAACAAAAATTTGGTAGAATTGGCTTATCTTGTAGATTTAAAAAATACAGCAAAGATTCAGGAATTTCAGCAAGCGCTGAAAACTTTTCCATGGGAGTTCCATTTAAGTATTCTCGACCAAGAATTATAAATGTCCGAAGAAAGTGAAGATATGCATTATCGCTTTGAGCGTAAATTTGTTTTTGAAAACAAACAAAACACTTATGTTGAAATGCTGGTAAAAAATCATCCGGCCAATTTTCACGAAATATTTCGCAAAAGATTTGTCAATAACATCTATTTCGATAAACCGGATTTCGATTATTATTTCAATAATTTTGAAGGAAATTCGCAGCGAATGAAAGTAAGAATACGTTGGTATGGAGGTGCTTTCGGATGGATTCGGGAACCCATTTTGGAACTTAAAATCAAAGAAGGTGAATTGGGAATTAAAAAATCATTTCTTTTGCCCGAATTCATTTTAAAAAGCGGTTTTAATGCGCAAAATATCAGGCAGTTAATACATAATGCTGATTTGCCAGAAAACATTCAAGAACAAATGAAAGGATTGCAGCCTCAACTGGTTAATTCATATTGCCGTAGCTATTATCGTTCATTCAATCATCATTTTCGTTTTACTGTTGATAGCCAGTTGGATTACTTTCCGTTTATGCAAAATCACAATCTGTTTTTGCACAAAATGGCCGATTTTAATAAAGTGATACTTGAGTTGAAATACAACCAAGAATACAGCTCAGAAGCAAATCGTATTACTATGCATTTACCTATACGGTTATCAAAATTTTCTAAGTATGTGGCAGGAATGGAGAAATTGTATTTAAGAGGACTGCAAAGATGAAAAACCGGAAATCAAACCCATTTCTCTGGCTTTTGTTCTTGTTTGTTTTTCTTGTTGGTTCATGTACTGATAAGAAAACTGAAGTAGAAGTAAAAGAAAAAGTAAATATTTTTTGCGACGCAGAAACAAAAGACCAAAGTGGATTTTATCTTCTGGGAAAGCAAGCAGAAGATACTGTTCTTTTTAGTTTGGGAGGTGATTTGTCTGAAATTAGAGCAAAGAGCGGTAAAAAATCAGTAAACATTAATGCCAAACAGCCTTATGCTTTGACTTATGAATTGCGTCACTTGAAAGAAAATGAACGATTTAGAATACATGTTTGGAGATACGACCCGAGTGGAAAATCTGCATTGGTGGTTGCTGCCGATAAACTATACCTTTTGTATATCGCACAAAAAACAGCCATCGAAAAAGACAAGAACGGTTGGGAACTCCTGGAAATAGAATTTGATGTGCCGCCTGCCGTGAAGTTCATTAAAATATATGCTTGGCGAATAGATTCGGACAGTGCTTGGTTCGACGATATGCATATTCAAGAAATCCCGGCCAAAACATATCCCAATTATGCAAATCAGAAAAAGTTGCATTTGTATTTCGACGAGGATAATTGGAGAATATTGGATAGTTCGCGAAACAGAGCTTTTGAAAATGGTATTCTGGAACAAGCCGAAAGCGATTGGGCGGAAGGGATTTTATCTGACGAACAAGATGTATTGCCTATTTCGGCTCGTTTAAAAGGCGATTGGCTAGATCATCTGGTAGGAAATAAATGGTCGTTTCGCATCAAAATGCGTAAATCTAAAGTTTATCATCAATGGAGTGTTTTTTCGATTCAAAATCCGGCAACTAGATCGTTTTTGGATGAATATGTAGCCCATGAACTTTTTGCTTTTAACGACCTACTTACCACTCAATACGAATTTATTCCCGTATATATCAATGGAGAAAGCAGAGGTGTGTATGCGGTTGAAGAACATTTTGCAAAACAATTGGTGGAGCACAATAATAGACGCCAAGGACCAATTTCTCGCTTGAATGATGAAGCGTTTTGGAGTATTCAAAAATATGGCCGGATAGAAAAAAAATGGTACATTTTTCCTTTTTTTCAATCTTCAATAGCCGAACCTTTTCAGGAAAATAAAACATTGGCTATTTCAAATTCTCAAGCA
>DYSK01000094.1:5320-8362 GCA_020718315.1 Draconibacterium orientale | reverse complement strand
TAAATCCTACCGAAGAATTTTTTGCTACTGCAACAGTATTAAAAGAAAAACCAATTGTACTGAACGATAAAAATACTTTTCAACCAGAATATTCTCCCGATGGAAAAGAAGTGGCTTTTTTGGAAGAGCGTACCGAACTAAAAGTGATCAATCTGGAAACAAAAGTTCAACGTTCCGTTCTGGATGGAAAATACAATTTCTCCTATTCGGATGGCGATCAATGGTTTCAATGGTCGCCCGATGGGAAATATTTCTTGGTGAGCTATCTGGGCGGAAAACGTTGGGTTGATGAAGTGGGTTTGGTAGATGCAAAAGGCGGCAAAGAACCCGTAAATTTAAGTCTGAGCGGTTATGCCGATTCAAATCCGAAATGGATTATGGATGGAAACGGAATGCTTTGGTTTTCGGATAGAAATGGAATGAGAAGTCATGGAAGCTGGGGCTCCAATCTGGATGCTTTTGCTATGTTTTTCAATCAAGAATTTTATGAAAAATTCACCATGAGCAAAGAAGAATATGAAGCCAAATACGACAAAAAGAAAGACGAAAAGAAAGACGAAAAGAAAGAATCTGTAGAAGATTCGAAAGACGCCAAAAAGAAGAAATCTGCCGAAGCGGACAAAAAGGAAGAGAAAGTGGTGCTGATGGATCTGAATAATCTGGAAGATCGCGTAAAACGGCTCACCATTCATTCGTCTGATTTGGCGGATGCTGTGCTTACCAAAGACGGGAAAAATCTATGTTATCTTAGTCGGTTCGAACAAGGCTACGATTTGTGGCTGCACAAAATAAAAGAAAATGAAACCAAACTGGTTTTAAAACTCGACGGAAGAGGCGGCGATTTGATGCTGGACAAAGAAGGAAACAATCTATTTCTATTGTCGGGTGGAAATATCGTTAAACTCGACATTAAAACACCCGATAAACCGGTCAAAACAAATGTTTCGTTCAATGCTGAAATGAATTGGAATCCTGCCGGAGAACGCGCATATATCTTTTATCATGCATGGAAACAGGTGAACGATAAATTTTATGCTCCCGATTTCAAAGGCGTTGATTGGGCTTTGTACAAAAAAGCCTATGAAGCTTTCTTGCCATCTATTTCCAATAATTACGATTTCGCCGAATTGCTTGGCGAAATGCTTGGCGAACTGAACGGCTCTCATACCGGTGGCAGATATACGCATCAAGCCGATGGCGATGCAACTGCCAATTTAGGCGCTTTCTTCGATTTGAGCTTCGTCGGAAAAGGTTTGAAAATTGCCGAAATAATTGAAAAAGGTCCACTCGACAAATCGAATTTCGAAGTTCAAGTTGGGGATGTAATCGAACAAATTAATGGAATAGATATTTTTCCCGAAACAGATTATTATCAGTTATTAAACAATCTTCAAGGCAAAAATACCCAATTGCGCATTTATCATCCAAGTACTCTAAAATCGAACGAAATTGTTGTAAAACCAATTAGCCAAGGCGAAAATTCAACATTGCTCTACGAACGTTGGGTGAAATTTATGCGACAAGAAACCGAGCGATTGTCGGGCGGCAAAATTGGCTATGTGCATGTGAAAGGTATGGACGATGCGAGCTTTAGAGTTGCTTATTCCGAAATATTGGGTCGCAATGTGGACAAAGATGCCGTAATTGTTGATACGCGCTTCAACGGCGGCGGCTGGTTGCACGACGATTTGGTTACACTCTTAAGCGGAAAACGCTATGTCGATTTTGCGCCACGCGGTCAGTATGTTGGCTCCGAACCAATGGAAAAATGGTATCGTCCATCTGTTGTGCTCATGGGAGAAGGAAATTATTCTGATGCGCACGCATTTCCTTACGCTTACAAAGCATTGAACATTGGGAAATTGGTGGGAATGCCCGTGCCCGGAACCATGACAGCCGTTTGGTGGGAACGCCAGATGGATGCGAGCCTTGTCTTTGGAATTCCTCAAATGGGAATGTGGGATATGAACGGAAATTATTTAGAAAATCAAGAATTGCAACCCGATGTGGTTGTTGCTCAAGATAAAGAAAAAGTAAGCCTTGGCATTGACCAGCAACTGGAGAAAGCAGTCGAAATATTATTAATTAAACAATAAGTCATTAGGAATCATACTGATGAACAAACTTTATATAAAAAACATGGTTTGTCCGCGCTGCATCCAAGCAGTGCGGACAATCTTTGTGGAGTTTCAAATTCACCCGGTCGAAGTTTACCTTGGTGAGGTTTGGCTCGAAAAAGAATTGAATGAAGACCAACGCTTGCAAATAAGCAAAAAACTGGAAAACATCGGTTTCGAATTGCTCGATGATTCGAAAAAACAGACCATAGAAAAAATAAAAACTTTGCTTTTAAATCTTATTCATCATTCCGATACAGAATTGCATATCAATTATTCTCTGTTTCTTTCGGAAGCAATTGGGAAAGATTATCGCTATCTAAGCACTCTATTTTCTTCTTTTACAGGCATTACCATCGAAAAATATATCATCAAACTGAGAGTGGAACGAATAAAAGAATATATTTCGTACGACGAAATGAGTATTAGCGAAATTGCATACAAAATGCATTACAGTAGTCCGGCTCATCTTAGTCGTCAGTTCAAGCAAGCTTGCGGATTGTCGCCCATCGAATATAAAAAGCAATTTCAAAATTCACGCAAACCGTTGGATTCTCTCTGATATAAAATTATTCAATAGCTCTACTCAGTCTTCTTCCGAGGCTATTAAAAAGCGTAAATCTGATAATTATTTTGCGGAAAAGTGTTCGTTTTTAGCTTTTTAGATGGGTATTTTTGTCTAAAATAATTAAGATGAAAACACATACATTTTTTGTGGAAAATATAAAATGCAATGGCTGCGCCGAAACGATTCGCAAATCGGCTCTGAAATTTAGTGGTGTTCAAAAAGTTGTTGTTTTACCGGACGAATCTAAAATTTCCCTTGAATTAACTGACGATTTTGCCGAACTGGAAAGTCTAAAAAACAGAATAGCCAAATTAGGTTATCCGGAAGTGGGACAAAATAATCTGGCTTTTACGGCTC
>DYSK01000094.1:0-5310 GCA_020718315.1 Draconibacterium orientale | reverse complement strand
TGCTGTAGGAAAAATGAGCTCAAAATCGTAATAGGTTTTTTAGAAAGGCAAATCGCCTGTTTCGTCCATCTCGGGTGGCGGCATTTCCACATTTCTATCTCTGGTGGTTTTTACTTCGCCTGAGTTTTGCTTTTCTACTTTCCAAGCATCCAAATTGTTGAAATACGAAACTTGGCCGTTTTTTTCCCAGCGTTTTCCTTTTATATTGAAATGAATGGTGATGTCTTCACCCAATTTCATTTGATCTAAAGATTCACATTTATCTTGCGTCAATTGAAATTTTATGTTTTCTACATATTCAAAACCGGTAGGAGTACCTTCCTTTTTTTCAATCACAAATTCTCTTTTCTTGAATCGGTCGCTTACAACTTGTGTATCGTACTTTTCGATTAGTTTTCCACTTATTTCAAAACTCATTTCTCTATTTTTTTATTTGTTTGTATCTTTATTTTTGTTTTCGACAGTCCATTTTCCTTTGCAACTTGGATATTCCAAAGCCTTGTTCAACCGAAACAAAAATTCTTCTCTTTCTATTTCAATTGCTCCCAAACTGATCAAATGATCGGTTTTAACTTGTGCATCAATAAAATGGAAATTCCAAATTTCGGCTTGGGAGCAAAGATACGAAAGTGCTACTTTAGAAGCATCTCTTTTTTTGAAAAACATTGATTCGCCAAAAAAAACTTTTCCCAATGAAACGCCATAAAGTCCACCAACCAATTTTCCCTCAAAATAAGCTTCCACAGAATGAGCAAAACCCAGCCGATGCAGCCGAATATAAGCTTCAATCATTTCTTCTGTTATCCAAGTTCCGTCTTCTTCCTTTCTATTTGTCTGGGCGCAGGCACGTATCACAGCCTCAAAGTTTGTATCAAATTGGCATATAAACTGTCTCTTGCGAAGTGTTCGCTCTAAACTTTTCGATCGCATTAGATTTTTAGGCTCTACAATATACCTAGGATTTGGGGACCACCACATAATTCTCGAATCTTCGGAATACCACGGAAAAATCCCTAACGAATAAGCCAATAATAACCGCTCCGGTTTCAAATCGCCATCCACCGCCAATAGCCCGTCGGCATCGGCTTGCGTAGGATCCGGAAAAGCAATTTTGTCGGTAAGTTTAAATACGGGCATCAGCGATTCATATAATCCTGAAATACAACTTGCAAAAACGCTTTCCCTTCTTTAGCTATGGAATCAAAATCAGTATCATTTACACTTTTAACATGATAGTATTTCAGTCGTTTTTCGTACGAAATTTCTCCGGCAGGGCGAAGCCAGCAAAATCCTTCTTCATAAGCCGTATAAGCAAATTTGCTTGATGCGGAATCCAAGAGGTTTTTACTGTATTTGAACATAGATGCGTCCAGCTGAAGTTGTGGCAAAAGCGTAGCCGCCAAATCGGGCTGATAACCCAAATGCGAAACAACTTGGCCACGATATTCTTTTTTCAGGACTTCGCCGTAGAACAGAAGTGGAATTTTGTGATAAGCCGACGATTGCATCGCATGATTTCGATAACTATTGTGCGAATGATCAGCCACAAGTATAAATAAAGTGTTTTTGTACCATTTGCTTTGTTTGGCTTTTTCGAAAAATTTCTTCAGACTTTGATCGGTATAGTATGCTGAGTTGATGTATTGGCGTTCGTTGTCGCCCCAAGATAGTACTTCCTTTTTCGGCTTTGGCTCATCGTAGGGCGAATGGGAGCTAAGTGTAAACAATGCGCTCAGAAACGGCTCGGGAATTTGATCCAAATCATTGGCCATTTCCAAAAGTGTAAATTCATCGTGGATGCCTAATTTCCCTTTTGGCAATTCGGGATCGAAATCGTACACTTCTTTTACACGGTCGAAAGCATTGAACAAAATATAGCTCTTGATATTTCCATAAATGAGTTGACCTCCGAAATAAAAATTGGTGTTGTAACCTTCTGCATTCAGCAGATGAACCCAGCTTGACAGGTTTTTATATTTATCGGGCTGAACAGTAATAGACGAAATGGGATGTGCCGGAAAGCCACTGAAAATGGCTGCCATCGCTTGTTCCGATCGTGGCCCACTGCCATAAACGCTATCAAAAAGCAAACCCTCTTTTTCCAACGAACGGAAAAATGGAGTAATTCTCGCTTCGCCGCCAAGCGACTCAACTAAATCGGCCGACCAACTTTCCAATATCAGCAACACGATATTAGGTTTCGGAGTTGTTAGAATGACTGGAATTTGATCCGATTTGGATTCGAAAAGCTTTTCTACCATCAGTTCAGCTTCTTCATTGGGCATTTCTTCAAATGGATTTTTATCTAGATTGGCTACATTTTCAAATACACTGATAAATAAATTGAAAGCGGAATTGGTAGCCGCATTGTTCAAAATGGCATGTTTTGAAAAGTACGATTGACTCTGATTTATCGGAATGCTTTGAAATCCTCCTCGCGCCAGCAACAGCATGATCGATGGTGTTAGAAGTAGAAATAGGAGTGAGGCCGCCATTTTTACTTTGATTCGTTCAATCGAAGTATAAAAAAAACGATTGTAAACATAAATCCCACCACCAAACAAGGCAATCAACAGAAGAAAGAGTAGTATGCTTTGTCCTGTCTTGGCCGAATTCATGATTTCATCCGGATGATCGAGGTACGAAAAGGCTTTGTAGGTTAGCTTGCTTCGCCATTCGGAATAGAGCGAAAGTTCGATATTGTTGATCAATACAAAAACAAAAAGCAAAAGAGCCGTATATATTTTATTGACCGTATTGAGCCATGAAGGACTATACAAAGATTGAACAAACAAAATAAAAAATGGGATAATCAGGAAATACGAGGCTGTAGCTAGGTCGAGTTTTAATGCAAAATAAAAAGCAGCAAAGAATTCGAGTATGCTGGCTCCTTCGCGAAAAATAGTAGCCGAATAAACCAGAAGAAAAAGGAGCCGCACAAAGGCGAAAACGAACAGCCAATAAAGATATTGTTTGAGTAATGATTTGATTAGCTGTATCATAAGCAAAAAAAATCTGCTGTTTATCCACACTTTGGCATAAACAGCAGATTCTTAATTTTAAATTATTTGGCGTAATTGATTGCTCTGGTTTCGCGGATTACCGTTATTTTAATTTGTCCGGGATAAGTCATTTCTTCTTGAATTTTTTTAGAAAGATCATAACTCAATTCCATGGCTTGGTTGTCGTTGATTTTATCTGCACCAACAATCACCCGAAGCTCTCTGCCGGCTTGAATGGCATAGGTTTTTACAACACCTTCGTATTCCAATGCTAGGTTTTCCAGCTTTTTCAATCGTTGAATATAGGCGTCTACAATTTCGCGTCTGGCTCCAGGTCTGGCTCCTGAAATGGCATCACAAACCTGCACTATTGGCGAAAGTAGCGAAGTCATCTCTATTTCGTCGTGATGGGCACCAATGGCATTGCAGATATCGGGACTTTCACGAAATTTTTCGGCCATTTTCATTCCCAAAAGAGCATGTGGCAAATCGGGTTCGTTTTCGGGCACTTTTCCAATGTCGTGAAGCAAACCGGCTCGCTTGGCTTTTTTCGTATCAAGGCCAAGTTCTGCTGCCATGGTAGCACTCAGATTGGCCACTTCAATAGAATGTTGCAAGAGGTTTTGACCATAAGAAGATCTGTATTTCATTCGGCCCACCATTTTTACCAATTCGTTGTGCATATTGTGTATGCCAAGATCGATGAGTGTGCGCTTTCCTGTTTCGATGATTTCTTGTTCTACTTGTTTCTTTGTTTTGTTCACCACTTCTTCGATACGAGCAGGATGAATTCGTCCGTCGGTAACCAATTTGTGCAAAGCCAATCGCGCAATCTCTCTTCTTACCGGATCAAATCCTGAAAGAATAATGGCGTCTGGCGAATCGTCAATGATAATTTCAATGCCAGTAAGGGCTTCCAAGGTGCGAATATTTCTGCCTTCTCTACCAATAATTCTTCCTTTTACTTCGTCGCTGTCCAAAGGAAAAACAGAAACAGTATTTTCAATCGTATGTTCAGCGGCTGTACGTTGTATTGTTTCGATCACAATTTTCTTTGCTTCCTGATTGGCTGTAGCTTTGGCTTCTTCTTTTATTTCGCTCACATAAACCATCGCTTCCGATTTTGCTTCGTCTTTGATGGCTTCAATCATTCGCTCTTTTGCCTCATTGGCCGATAGTCCCGAGATTGTTTGAAGTTGTTGCAATTGCTGTTGATGCAATTTCTCTATCGCGCCTTCTTTTTGATTTACGAGCTCTAACTGTTGAGTAAGTGATTCTTTGATGATGCTGATTTCGCGCGTCTTCTTATTTACTTCTTCGAGTTTTTGGTTTAAAGCCGTTTCTTTTTGTTTGATTCTATTTTCGGCTTTGTTGAGATTAGAATTCTTTTCTTGAACGTAATTCTCATGTTCTGTTTTTAGCTGAAGAAATTTTTCTTTGGCTTGAAGTATTTTTTCTTTTCGTATTACCTCTGCTTTTTCTTCTGCTTCTGTCAAAATGTTATTGCTTTTGCGCTCTATGGCTTTTCTTACAAAATAACTTGCAAGCGAAAAACCTGTACCAAGAGAAACCAAAGCAATAGCTAACATAGTTAAATTTTCCATTGTCTAGTTTTTTAGTTGGCGGGCATAAAAAAACCGCATAATTCAGGAGTTGGTAAACCCCAATACGACACGTATAGGGTTGCCGAAATCATCAAACGTCCACTGTCCATAGATATGAAACCCGAAGGTTGAGGCCTGTTTTCCTATTCCTAAGCTTGTCCCCAATTTGTAAAATGTTGAGTTTACAAACAAGTTATGAATTATGCGGTATATTTTTATTCAAAGAACGAGCTTAAATCTTTATTTTTTCGTTTAAATATTCATCGATTTCCTTTAATTTATCAATCATTTCGGTATCTCGATAAGTAATTTGTTTCTCTGCAGAGTTTGTACTCGTAGCCATTTGCAAAGTTACCATCGCCAATAAATCTTGAATGTCGTTGTAATGAAAGTTTTTCCCGAATTCTTTCATCAAGTTTTCAATTTTTTTTGCCGACGCTCTAATTATCTCCTCTTCTTCTTTTTTAATTTTTAAACGATACGGACGATTTGCAATTGTAATCGTAATCGAAAATTCGTCCATTTAACTTCTATTTATTTAAAAGATTTAAACATTCATCTATTTCCCGCACTAGTTCGTTAATTTTGATTTTGGCACTTTGCCTATCTGTATCCGAATCTAATGTTTTAGATACTTTTAAAACCGCAATCCTCTCATCCAATGCTATCAATTCATCTTGCTGCTTTCGAATCAACTCATTGAG
>DYSK01000093.1:3578-8486 GCA_020718315.1 Draconibacterium orientale | reverse complement strand
TCCATGATCTTACTAAAATCGGTCATGGATTTATTCACGTTTTTCAATGTGCCTGCAATATTTGCTTGAACCAAAGTATCGCTTAAACTGTGAAAATTGCTAATGATTCCGCTTAGTTTTTCGTTGTTGTTCTTGAAATTGTTGGTAATCGACTCCAAGTTTTTCATTATTTTATCGGCTCTGGTTTTTTCGTCGGCCACAAAGCCATCTACATTTTGAATAAGTGTATTGGCATTTTCTAACGAAGAATTAAGATGCGCTATACTTCCTTTGAGGCTCACTATTTGTTCTTCGCTTAAAACGGCATTTAAGCTCGTAAGAATTTCGTCGATATTGGCCAACAAATCTTCAGCTCGTTTTTTGAGCGGGCCAATGGTTTCTTCCACTTGTTCGGTAAGCGTAGCGGCAAGTTTTGAGCTAAGCGTATCGCCATCTTGAGCCATTGCTGCCGACGATCCTAGATTGAGGTTCACCGCTTTTGTTCCCATTAAATCGGTACTCAAAATTTCTGCTACACTGTTTTTCGGAATCGGAAACGCGTGATTGATTGTGAGCCCCACAATTATATTTCCACTCATCGATGGGTCGAAATACATTTGAGTAACTTGCCCTACTTGCATTCCGTTTATAAAAACCGGGTTTGCTTTCCCTAAGCCGCTCACGTTGTCATAAACTGCGTAAAAAGTTCTGGTTTGGCTTAAAAGATCTTTTCCTTTCAAAAAATTATAACCCCAAATAAGCAATACTGCGCCTAAAATAAAGAGTGCTCCAATTTTTGTTTCCTTTGAAATCTTCATTTGTCTAGAATTTGGTTTTATTGGTCAGATTTTCCGACAGGAAAATTCGATATGGAAATTTATAAAAAGCGTTTCGGATTCTATTGCAGCGTAAATTCATAGCCATTTCACATTCAGTCTGAACAGTTAGCACTTGCAAAGATGCAAAATAAATAGGCTGATTCCATTATTCAAATCGAATCTTTTCGTTAAAAAAAATGAAAATGACGGTGAAAGTAGTCTTAGAACATTACTGTCCGCTTTGTTTTCGTGCTTCGGCAACACTAATTCGTGTGCCCTTGAAAAATGCAACCACAAAAGCATCGGTAAATCCTAGCTTTCTGACTTGGTTTTGAAGTGCAACGGCATCGGTGTACAACGAAAAATCACCACAAGTATAGCGGTGGGCTCCTTGGTAAAAGTACGACTGAATTTTTGGCAATTCGGCATATTTATTTCCGGTCAGTTTTTGTTCGGTGGGCAGACTCAGAAATTGAATCCTGTATGAAACTTTGTCCGCGCTCGCTTCTGTGCCAATAGGAGGAGTAGTTTCTGCTATTTTAGGTTTTTGAATGGTCTTTGTTTTGATTCCTGCCTTTTGCAATTCCAAATTGTCGTGTTTGTTTTTGTAATCCTGAATTGCCATAAAAATAGCGTTTGCCATTTGCTCTTGTCCGCTTTCTGTTTTCATATAAGCTTCCTCTTCCGCGTTGCTCAAAAAGCCCAATTCGATTAAGATTCCGGGCATTGCTGTCTTGTATAAAACCCAAAATCCGGCTTGTTTTACACCCCGATTTCCAAGAATTGTCTTTTGTCTTAGCTCGGATTGCACGGCCGTGGCGATCTCAATATTTTGAGTTTGAAAACTGTTTTGAAAAAAATTGAAAATAATGTGATTTTCCGTAGAGCTTGGATCAAAGCCTTCATAATTGACTTGGTAATCGTCTTCGAGCAAAATGGCTGAGTTTTCGAGCATAGCCACTTGCAAATTGTCCTCGCTTTTATGCATCCCCATTACATACGTTTCCGATCCTCTGGGTTGTGTATTGGTATTGCTATTGCAATGGATTGAAACAAATAAATCGGCTTTGCTTGTATTGGCAATCGTTGCGCGCGTGTTTAACGGAATAAAAACGTCTGTTTTGCGCGTATAAATCACCTCTGTTTTCTCTAAATTAGCCTCTATTAACTTGCCGGTTTTAAGGGCTACGGCCAAAACAATGTCTTTTTCCTTGCTGCTTTTTCCAACTGCGCCAGGATCTTTTCCTCCATGGCCGGCGTCGATTACGATTTTGTTTACTAGGTTTTGAGATTGACTATCAATGCTTAAAAAAGTAAACAGTAGAAAAAAAGGTAGAATAAAGGTAGTAGGAATAGATAAATAGGTGGTAGGGTTGTTTGATATGCCTTTCATTTTTTAACGCTTTCTTTTCGCCGGGTTTGTTTATTTTCCGTAGTTTTGGGGCTAAAATTATTCAATAACAAGCTTCTCCTAAACTGAACTAAAACAAATTGTTAACGTTTTTATCAACAAGATATTTTAAGGCCATCAAAGCCGTTTTAATTGTCCTCGTATTTACTTTGGCACATACGGCTTTTGCTTTGCGCTTGTTTGAGCAGAACGAATCTGGTACATACCGAAATCAAACTGTTGAAATTCAGCCGAATATTCCGGATACAATAATCGGAAATAAATCTCAGAGAAACGATACATTGATAGTCCAATCGTCAAAAATAAGCGATTCTCTCACAAGCGACAGTGCTTCAATGCCCAAGAAAACGTCTGCTTTGGCGGATATAGTGGATTATAATTCGAGCGATTCCTTGCGCTTCGACATCAAAAACCATAAAGTGTTTATGTTTAAAAAAGGTGTTTTGAACTATGAGAAAATAAACCTTACGGGCGATTATGTGGAAATTGATTTTGATAAAAGCGAAATATTTTCAAAAGGAATCGAAAATCAAGACGGAAAAATCAGCGGAACACCTGTATTTAAAGAAGGTGATAAATCATTTGAATCGAAAGAATTACGATATAATTTCGATACAAAAAAAGGAATCATTTTTGGCGTAAAAACCACCGAAGGAGATGGTTTTTTGTTGAGCGAAAAGGTGAAAAAAATGGCCGACGACGTCACCTATATCCAAGGAGGACAATATACGACTTGCCAATTGGATGAACCGCATTATTCTTTTCGATTCAAGAAATCAAAAGTAATTCCGGGCGATATGATTATTACCGGTCCTGTCGTTTTCGAAATAGAAGGCGTCCCAACTCCGCTTATGTTGCCTTTTGGATTATTCCCCAATAAATCCGGCAAACGTTCGGGAATTCTAATGCCCACTTATGGTGAAACGGCCAAGCAAGGCTATTATCTTTCGAATGGTGGATATTACTGGGCTTTAAGCGATTATTTCGACTTGACTTTACGTGGAAGCGTTTATACGCGCGGGAGCTGGTCTCTAAATCCCAGTGTACGATACGTGAAAAAATATAAATATACGGGTTCGTTAAATTTTAAATATGCCATCAATATTTTAGGAACCGAAGGGTCGCCCGATTATTCGCGAAACAAAGATTTTAGTATTCAATGGACGCATAAACAAGATGATAAAGCAAGGCCGAACAGCAGGTTTTCGTCCAATGTAGATATTGTTACAAATACTTTCAATCAATTCGAAACACAAAATACCTTCGAAAGCAAACTGTCGAATTCCTTTCAGTCGAGCATCAACTATTCAACTAATTTTAATAAAAAATGGTATCTGAATTTGAATGTGAGCCAGGGCCAGAATACGCGTACAAAAAGTTTTGATATAACTGTGCCCAAAATTTCTTTGGCCGGTCCGCAGATTTATCCTTTTCGTAAGAAGAATAAAGTGGGCAATCTGAAATGGTACGAAAATATTTCGGTGAAATACAATTTTGATGCGAAAAATGCGGGAGCTATGCCAGATAGTATGCTGTTCAAACCCGGCATGTACGATTTTTTCAAAAATGGCGTAAAGCACGATATCCCAATTAGCAGTACGATTAAATTGTTTAAATACTTTTCTTGGAACAATTCGGCCTCTTTTACAGAACGCTGGTATTCGCAGTCAATCGCAAAATCTTTTGTTTTTAATGATGTGGATGTAGATGGAAACCCTATCGGATCAGTTGTTACCGAAAAACTGAATGGATTGAAAGCTGTTCATGAATACAGCCTTTCGTCGGGTATCACCACACGCGCCTATGTGATGTATCAGTTTGGAAATAAATTGCCTATCCGAGCAATTCGTCATGTTGTAAACCCCACGGTTTCTTTCAATTATCGACCGGATTACTCCGAAGATAAATATGGGTACTATGATAGTTATTTCGACGAAATAAATAATAAATATGTGCTGTATTCGGTTTTTGAAGGAGCTATTTATGGTTCTCCCGCTTCGGGAAAATCGGGAAGCGTCAATTTCAATGTTTCCAATAATTTTGAGATGAAAGTGCGCGATCGAAATGATACGATTACCGGAACAAAAAAATTGGTATTGATCGACAATTTATCTCTTTCGACCAATTACAATATGGCGAAAGATAGCTTACGTTGGGCTCCTTTGTCGCTTGATGCACGAACACGGTTGTTTAAAAATCTCGATATTCGCTATTCGGCACAGTTCGATCCTTATATTTTGGATTCAGCCGGAACTAATAATTTGAACCAATTTGAATGGACGGTAAATAAACGAATACTTCGTTTTCAAAATGCAAGTTATGCCGTTGGATTTAATTTTCGGCTTGATAATGAAACTTTCCGACCAAAGGAAGTAGGAAACACAGACGAAGGAACAAAAAAAGAAAGGGCCATAAAGCCAATTATGCCTTGGAGCATAAGCGTAAACTACAGTTTTTTGTATACAAACAATCATAGTTATTTGAATTATGTTCTGCAAAAAGATCAGAAAACAATTCAAACATTAGGGTTTAATGGAAATGTTCAACTTTCGCCAACTTGGAAAATAAGTGTGCGTTCAGGTTATGATTTTGCCACGAAGCAATTGTCTTATACCTCTATGGAAATCTATCGCGACTTGCATTGCTGGGAAATGCATTTTAGCTGGATTCCGCTTGGAACATGGAAAAGTTGGAATTTTG
>DYSK01000093.1:0-3478 GCA_020718315.1 Draconibacterium orientale | reverse complement strand
TGGGAAATGCATTTTAGCTGGATTCCGCTTGGAACATGGAAAAGTTGGAATTTTGGAATCAATATCAAGTCTTCAATGTTGAAAGATTTGAAGTTGGAAAAGAAAAAATCGCATCTTGATTATTAGAAAATTCAGCTATGCTTACAACTTTTAGCTTGTTATTCCTTTTTTTTGATATATTCGTTCAATTAATTTTATAAAACAAAACCATGAAAAAAATCATTCATACCGAAAAGGCACCTAAAGCCTTAGGTCCATACAGTCAGGCCGTAGAAGCCAACGGAACGCTCTACATCTCAGGACAAGTTCCCATCGATCCGGCAACCAATAGAGTGGTAGAAGGCGGAATAAAAGAGCAAACTACTCAAGCATTGAAAAACATTGGCGCCATTCTGGAAGAAGCCGGATATTCCTATTCCGATGTGGTTAAATCGACTTGTTTGTTGAGCGATATGGCTAATTTTTCGGCCATGAACGAAATTTATGCCTCGTTCTACACCAAAGATTTTCCTGCCAGGGCTGCATTTGCCGTCAAAGATTTGCCATTGGGCGTATTAATCGAAATTGAAACAATCGCCGTAAAATAAACCAAAATGAAGAAAATATTTATCGCTTTATTTGTATTCGTCACTCTTTTTAAAATGGAGGCCAATGCAAAAGAAGGAATGTGGGTTCCTTTGTTTTTGCAACAACTCAACGAAGCCGAAATGAAAAAAATGGGCTTAAATATCTCTGCCGAAGATATTTATAGTGCTTCGAAAGCCAGTCTCAAAGACGCAATCGTTATTTTCGGAAATGGTTGTACGGGCGAAGTTGTTTCTGATCAAGGTTTAGTGCTCACCAACCACCATTGCGGATATGGAGCCATTCAAAACCACAGCTCCATCGAACACGATTATCTGACCGATGGATTTTGGGCGATGAATAGATCGGAAGAATTGTCAAATCCAGGTCTAACGGTTACTTTTTTAGTGGAAATGCGCGAAGTAAGCATGGCTGTTTTGGAAGGCGTAATCGATTCAATGACCGAAGAAGAACGTCAGAAAAAAATTGCCGAAAACACAAAAAAAATTATTGCTGAAGAGAAAATTGTGGATGGAAATCAAGTAATCATTAAACCTTTTTTTAGCGGAAATAATTATATTTTATTTGTTTACGATATTTTTAGAGATGTCCGTTTGGTGGGCGCCCCACCTTCGAATATTGGAAAATTCGGTGGCGATACTGACAACTGGATGTGGCCACGACATACAGGCGATTTCTCTGTATTTCGGTTTTATGCCGATAAAAACAACCGACCTGCCAACTATACTGCCGACAATGTGCCTTATAAACCGATAAAACATTTGGAAATTTCGTTGAAAGGAGTTCAGGAAAACGACTTTACTTTTATTTTTGGCTATCCTGGAACCACCAACGAATATTTGCCATCGGACGAAATAAAACTGATTACGGAAATCGAAAATCCGGTCAGAATAAAACTGCGTACACTTCGCCTGAATACGATGAAAGCAGCACAAGATGCCGATCCGGAAGTTCGCATTCAATATGCCGGAAAAGTGGCTTCAATCGCCAATAGCTGGAAAAAATGGCAAGGCGAAAACAATGGAATCAGACGATTGGATGCCATCGCTAAAAAGCAAGAGCTTGAAACCAAAATCCAGAACTGGGTAGAAGCCGACGCACACCGAAAAGCCACTTATGTAAATCTAATTCCTTCTTTTCAAGAAATTTATAAAAAATTGTCGCCCCTTCGATTGAAAAATCAATATTTCCGGGAAGCCGGAATGGGCATCGAAATTGTAAGTTTTTCAAATCAATTTAGCCGTTTGGTAGAATTGGTGAACCAACCTAATCCGGAAACGGAAAAAATCCAAAAAGCGTGTGAACAATTAAAAATCTCGAGCGAGGCGTTTTATAAAAATTATGTGCCAGCCATCGATCAAAAAGTGGCTAGCGATTTACTTGCCGAATTTATTGCCGCCTATCCACTCAATCAATTGCCCGAGGCATTGCAAAACATACAAACGCAGTACTCCGGAAATTTGGAAGACTATACAGCCAAGCTAATGAAAAATACTTTATTCGTAAACCGCTTGGCCATCGATGAAATTCTTTCGAACCCCTCAAAAAAAGAAATAAAAAGAATTTCGAACGATCCGGTTTATATTTTGGCAAAATCGCTCAACAAATATGGCCAAACAATCAACGAAGAGATTCGCGATTTGGAAAATCAATCCATTTCTCTGCGTCGGCAATATATGAAGCTGCAAATGGAATACGAACCGGCAAAAATATTTTATCCCGATGCCAATTTTACGATGCGAATCGCCTATGGCTTTGTGGACAATTATAGCCCAAAAGATGCAGTGAAGTACGAATATTTTACCACTTTGGAAGGAATATTAGAAAAAGAAGACCCAAGCATTTACGATTATGTGGTCGAAAGCCGGCTCAAAGAACTCCATAAAACAAAAGACTATGGAAAATATGCCGATGCCGACGGAACTATTCATGTAGCTTTTACCGCCTCCAATCATACTACCGGCGGAAATTCGGGAAGTCCGGTATTCAATGCAGATGGACAATTGGTCGGAATTAATTTCGATCGGAATTGGGAAGGAACTATGAGCGATTTGATGTATGATCCCGATCAATGCCGGAATATTACTCTCGATATTCGGTATTGTTTATTTGTGATCGATAAATTTGCTGGTGCTGGTCATCTTGTCGATGAAATGACATTGATTAAATAAATAAAAGCCTCGAGGGGCTTTTTTTTATTCCTCTTTGATGGATTTGAAACCTTTTCCCAAAATTTCGTGCGCATTGATAACCGTGAGAAATGCATCCGGATCGATGCGATGAATAAAATCCTTTAAAATCGCCAATTCGCGGCGGCTGACCACCGCAAAAATGATCGATTTTTCATCTCCTTTGAACATTCCATGCCCTTTTAATATTGTACCACCACGGTTGATATCAACCAATATTTTTTGTCTGATTTCTTCGTGCTTATCAGAAATAATAAAAAGTGTTTTTTCGTAATCGATTCCTTGCAAAACCACGTCAATTATTTTTCCGCTGATAAAGATGACAATCCATGAATACAAAGGGATTTCCCATTTTCCAAAAGCGGCAAGTCCAATCAAAACAATGAAAGAATCGACAATAATCAAAAGTTGTCCCAATGGCAAATGCGTATATTTTGCAAAAATCATTGCCACAATGTCGGAACCACCCGAGGTAGCTCTCGATTTAAAAACCAAACCCAAGCCAACACCAATCAGAACGCCCCCGAAAATCGTTGACAACAAGGCATCGTTTTCTACCAAAGGCTCATAACCATAAAGCCATTCCAATAATGAAACCCAGATAGAAGTGGATAAAAATCCCACTATTGTTTTGATGCCAAAGCGTGGCCCCAAAATTTTAATGCCAATGATGGTGAGCGGAATATCCATTGCCAAAGCTGTTA
>DYSK01000092.1 GCA_020718315.1 Draconibacterium orientale | reverse complement strand
TTTTCAATCTGGACGATTTCTCCTTATTCCCATCCACTACATTTGATATGTATATTCCTTCAGTCGAACGGCAATTGGGCTATTTTGTTCAGAATTATCAATTTAAAAATACCACCCAAACTTTTACCAATTGGTTTTACAATCGGGAGATAATCACCAACTTTACCTTGCTGAATGCCGATTTAAGCATTTCAAGTGCCACTGGATTTCCGAAGATTCTTTCCAATCCAGATGCTTACGATATCGCTGAAATAAAATTTACTACTGATAACTTTCAATGGACAATTTACAGTCCAAACACGACCGACTTTTATATTCCTGAAATTCCAGTCGAAATAATTCAGGAATTTACTTCCTCCGGAAGTTTATTGCAAATGCTCACAACGCTGGATGGAGGAATAGTGAAGCTTATTGATTATCAGGTTTTTGAAAATTACGAAAGTTTGATCGATATCTATTTGGGGAACAGCGAAAACCCATTATACCCTTTAAATTCAAGTTACAAAACCCAAGAACAATCGATTCAATTTTAATTTTTCGGAAACCGATCATTTTTTCATTTCTTCATTTTCGCTTCATTTTCATCCTTTATCATTGCATCAGGTTAATAATTTATTTGATTTTTTGATAGATGAAACAAGCCTGAAAGAATAAAATTTCTGAATCATCACATTTATTCTTTCGGGAAGTTCCATCGGCTAACTAAAAACATCTTAAAATATGAAAACAACAAAAAACATTCAAAAATTAAGCATGAATCTACTCATCGTTCTAACGATGGTATTTTCTATTTCAATCATTTCATCGTGTAACAAAACAGATGATTCGATGGATCTTACCGAAGACGAAGCTTTAGCTCAGATTCAAGACGAAACAATGGCAACTGATCTTTTCGACGAAGTAGTTGAAATTGGTGAAGAAGTAGAATTTACTACATCTGACAAATCGACCGAAACAACGTTCAACTATCGTCTATCCGATTGTGTAACCGTTACACGCGTATTCAGTGGAACAACCAGAACGACTACCATTGATTTTGGTGCTGCAAATTGCGAAGGCCCAGATGGCAAACTACGCAGAGGAAAAATTATTATTGTTCGTACTGGATTCTATTTTACAGGTCCTGTTACAGCAACTTATACTTTCGAAAACTATTTTGTTGACGACAATCAATTGACCGGAACAAAAACCTATAGCGGTGCTTTCAACGAAGACAGAACCTATACCAGCACATTTGTAACCGACGGCTCAATTATTTTAGCCGATGGAAGTGGCACTATTCTTTGGCATTCTGAAAAAACTCGTTTTATTTCGGAAGGTGCTGATACATGGGGATTTGCCGACAACAAAGTGGAAGTAACAGGCTTCTCGAATGGAGAAACTGCCGATGGAGCTGCTTTCAGTTCTGAGATAGTGGAGCCTCTTGTTAGAATTTATCAAGAAAGTTGTTTCCGTTTTTATGTTTCCGGTATCGTAAATATTTTGAAAGCCGATGGTACTGAAATCACAATTGATTATGGTGATGGCACCTGCGACAATCTTGCAGAAGTAACAATCAATGGTGTTACTGAAGTAATTGAACTTGGAACTCGCGTTGCACTAGGAAACTAATTCTCCTCATATTTCCCGACAAGGCCGCGCTCTTGCACGGCCTTGTTCTTTTTGTATATTTGTTAAAATTTTCGATTTATGCGTTTGACAAAAGCAATCATTGCCCTTCTTCTTTTTAGCATCTTGGGATTGCCAAACGTATTTGCACAATCCCAAACCAAAGGAATAACCGAAAAAAAATTGGAAGTAAAAAGTGTTCCGCCAGCTGCAAAAAACAAAACAGCCATTCAATCTACTGCAAATCAACAAATAATGGCAGCCCGAAAACAGCAAATAAAAAAAGCGGTTCGAAGTTCGAGTATTTCAAAAAGACCAATCAGAAGAAGATAAGATGAGAAACTACCACAACATTCTAATTTCCAATAAAATTTACCTATTCTTCTTATTTCTTCTATTGACCAATCAAAATTTCGCACAAGAAAATAAAAAATCAGATTCCCTTTCGAATACAGAGACTTCAAATCTTTTGATGCTGAGCTTAAGCTATACCAGCAACAATATGAAAACCAAAAACTACGAATACGATCGCATTCCTGCCATCTTAACAAACATAAGCTTTTTTAGCAAAAAAGGATTTTTTGGCGCTTTGGATTATACAAATTTTTACCTCGCCAAGCAAAACACCTACGAAGCAGAACTGCAATTTGGGTATCAAAAATCATTTTTCAAGAACCTTCATTTACAAACAAGTTATGCGCGAAGAACATTTGTTGGAGATACTACTTATGAAGGTTTGGCACAGAAAAACACACTCGCTTTGGACGCAAATTACACATGGAAGTTTTTAGATTTTCAGGTCTCAAATTCGTTTCTAAACGGAAAATCAAACAATTATTTCCTCGATTTGGATTTGAGTGCTTCCATCGATTTTGACAACCTTCTTACCGAAAATGATTTCTTGTTGATCAATCCAACTGTTTCCACTTCTTTTGGTACCGACAATTGGATATTTCAGAACATGAGTCCCGCCTTCGAAAATATTGTGGTCAATTATTTAAGCCGAAACGGCTTCGAAAGTCATACTTTTGAATATCAAAGCTTCAATATTTATGTACCCATTATTTACAACATCGGAAATTTGGGTTTTATGTTTAATTGGTTTTACAGCTGGCCTTCGGCAAAACTGAGCAAGCTAAGCTGGCAAGACCAATCGGGCGTTTTAGTGTCGGTTTATTTCACGCCAAAAATATAAATCATGCGCATATTGCTTGTTGAAGACGAGAAAAATCTAGGATCAGAAATAATTCAATTTCTCGAAAAGGAACGTTTTCATTGCGACTGGGCACAAAATTCGAAAAGGGCCACCGAATTGCTCATCAACAATCCCTACGATTTTGTACTTTTAGACATTGGATTGCCCGATGGAAATGGTTTGGATTTGATTAAAGAAGCCAGAACCATTGGGTCGGAGGCCTATTTCTTTGTTATCACCGCCAAAGGCGAATTGCGTGACAAACTTCTTGGATTTGAACTCGGGGCAGATGATTATCTGGCCAAACCATTTTCGCTTTTGGAATTGAACTCAAGACTGCAAGCCATAATTAGAAGAAAATTTGGACACAAAAGCGACGAAATAAAGTTCGGATCTTTTACCCTCGACACCGCTAAAAAACAATTTTTCTTCAAACAAGAACTGATTATTTTAACAAAAAAGGAATACGATTTATTGCGCTATCTCGTACTAAACAAGAATCGGGTATTGGATCGCTTGCAACTTACCGAACATATTTGGGGCGATTTTTTTGAAGACGACTTCGATTCCAACTACATCGACGTTCACATTAAAAACATCCGGAAAAAAATGGCTAAATTTGACGAAACAAAGTGGATCAGAACGCTTCGGGGAATTGGCTATGAATTTATTATGGGAGATGTTACTACCTAAAACCAAACTAAAAAATCAGTTTGCCCTCATTAGCGCCCTCTCAAAAGTACTGCTAATCGTGCTTTCCATCTTTGTAATTCCTTGGTTGGTGCGCATTGTAAGCATCCGCGAAACCGATGATCAACTGATTGAGAAATTAGATCAGATCTACAATCTGATCGAAATAAAAGGGATTGAAAATTTTATTGACGAAGAAGACAACAACCAAGGCTTTGGCAGTTACAATATTTTAAAAGAAGAATACATCTCTATCGAAAAAGCTAGCGACTCACTATTAGTTGAATTTATCGACTATCAACAACGCGAAATCGATGGTGAGATCTACGAATACCGCGTCATTTCGGCTACTTTTAGCATCAATGACCAAGTTTATCTGCTCGAAATAGGAAAAAGCATCGACACCATTGTAAGTCTAGAAAACAAACTACAGCGTTTTGCATTTTATTTTCTGCTTATTCTGCTCGGCATCAGTACTTTCATCGACTTATCAGTCGTACAAATATTACTGAAACCTTTTGGGAAAATTATTGAACGACTAAAAAATTCCAACCATCCAAAACAATTTGATTACAACATCATTCCATCCCAAACGAGCGATTTCATCTATTTACAAAACAGTATTTCGGATTTAATGCATCAAATTGAATCGGCCTTCGAAACTGAACGCGAGTTTATTGGAAATGCTTCGCACGAACTCCTCACTCCCATTAGCATTATCCGTACTAAGCTCGACAATTTCGCGGCAATTGATCAACTCAACGAGGCGCAAACGCAAAAACTTTTTGAAGTGAAAACCACTTTGAGCCGCCTTACCAAAATGGTTCGTTCGTTGCTTCTGCTTTCACGAATAGAAAACAGAGAATATCTAAAGAATGAATCGATCGATCTGATAAAATTAATTACTGCTGTCAAAATTGAATTTGAAGACAGAGCCGATTTGAAACAACAAAGCATTCAATGCATACATCCAAACGAAAATTTTACGATTACCGGCAACACCGAACTGCTTCAAATTCTTTTCGGTAATTTGCTCAGCAATGCCATTAAATACACACCCGAAAAAGGAGCCATCTCTATTTCCATCGAAAAGAATTTAAGTCAATTTTTGATACAAATCCAAGACAATGGACCCGGAATTGATCCCGCCGATTTACCACATATTTTCGATCGATTTAAACGGTTTGGGGTGCACAAAGAGAGTTTCGGAATAGGCTTGGCGCTTGTAAAACAGATTGCCGATTATCATGATTTTAAAATCAAAATCAATTCAAAACTACAAGAAGGAACTGCCTTTTTGCTCCTTGTGTCCAATCAGCAATAATCCATTGTGATTTTTCGGAAAAATCAAAATTATTCATACAAACTCCATTTATCCGTTGGAGAATCTTAAATTTGATTGATATTTGAATCTCGTCTTAAAAACAAAATAGATATGAAAAAACCAATATACGGCTGCATGGGATTAGGTGGTTCCTGGACGCGCAATCCGCTTAGCACCGAAGAGCAGAAAAAAGGAGAAACTGTAATTGAAGCCGTTCTCGAAAACGGAATTACCCATTTCGACCATTCCGATATTTACGCTCTTGGCAAAGCCGAAGAAGTTTTCGGAAATTTCTTAAAGCAGCATGCTTCGCTTCGTGAAAAACTTTTTATTCAATCCAAAACCGGAATCGAATTGCATGCAGGAGTTCTTAATTCGAGCCGATACAATTTATCACAAGATTACCTTCTGAATCAAGTAGATAGTATCTTAAAACGACTTTCGACCGATTACCTCGACGCCTTGCTTCTTCATCGCCCCGACCCTTTAACTTCGATGGAAGAATTGGCCGAAACGCTGCATTTGCTCAAAAAATCCGAAAAAGTAAATTCATTTGGAGTAAGCAATATGTCTGTTTCGCAGATAATAAGACTTCAAAAATATTTAAACGAACCGCTGATTGGCAATCAAATAAAGCTAAGTCTCGATCATTCCATTTTGATCGATCTGGAGGTTTGGGTCAATCGCGAAGAATCGCCCAAAGAAGCAGGATTGTCCGATCTGTTGAACTATTCAAATCAACACAATTTATGCATCCAAGCATACAGTCCGCTGGCACAAGGAAGATTTAGTGTATCAGCAAAAACGACTGAAAATCATCGAAAAACAGCAGCGCTGCTAAACAGTTTGGCCGAAAAATACCAAACTACCCAAACCGCACTCCTTTTGGCTTGGTTGTGGAAAATTCCGGCAAATATTCAACCAATCATCGGAACTACGGATTTACAAAGAATTCAGGACAGCGCAAAGGCCGGTCAAATAGACCTCAGCCGGGAAGATTGGTACGACCTTTGGATTTCGTCGAAAGGAAAAATTTTACCATAACAGCTCCTTATTCCAGATTCATATCTCAACGCCCTTTGATTTCTTGATTTTTGAAAAATTTGCCGGAATGAGCGAAATAATTATTCTATTTTGACGGATTCTAAATAACAAATATTTTTCGTACCTTTGCAGCTTAATTTTAAGACAACGATTACAATCAATATTCAGTGATTCAGTGATTCACTGATTTACAAAACAAAGTAGAGAATGATGCAAAAAGACAAAAAATTTAGCATTAAACAAACCGACAAAAAAGAACTTGAGAAATGGTATCAATTGATGGTTTTGGGTCGGAATTTAGATGAGAAAGCTCCCAATTATTTAAAACAAGCATTGGGCTGGTCGTACCATGCTCCTTATGCCGGTCACGATGGAATTCAGCTTGCGATTGGTCAAGTATTTGAAGCCAGTAAAGACTTCTTATTTCCATATTATCGCGATATGCTTACTGTGTTATCGGCCGGAATGACAGCAGAAGAGATTATCCTCAATGGAATATCCAAAGCGAACGATCCTTCGTCAGGCGGGCGACACATGTCGAATCACTTCGCAAAACCGGAAATAAATATTCAGAATGTATCGTCGAGTACTGGAAATCACACCTTGCATGCCGTTGGAACAGCGCGCGCTATCAAATTAAGCGGCAAAAAAGCAGTTTCCATTTCTTCACAAGGCGAATCATCCGTTTCGGAAGGTTATGTTTACGAAGCCATCACCGGAGCCGACAAAGAACAACTTCCTGTAATATTTGTTATTCAGGACAATGGCTACGGAATTTCTGTTCCAAAAAAAGACCAAACAGCAAACCGGAAAGTGGCCAACAATTTCAGTGGTTTCAAAAATTTGAATATTATTCATTGCAATGGAAAAGATGTTTTTGATTCGATGAATGCGATGTACGAAGCCAAAGAGTTGGTATTGGAAACCGGAAACCCCGTAATCGTACAAGCAAATTGTGTTCGTATCGGTTCGCACAGCAATTCGGACAAACACGAACTCTACCGCGATGAATTTGAACGCAATTATGTAAAAGAATACGATCCCTTGGCAAAATACCGCCGTTTGTTGCTGCGCTACAATCGTTTTACGGAAGAAGAATTGCTCGCCATAGAAGAAGACGCCAAGCAAATAGTAAAAAAGGCGCATAAAGTGGCTATCACCTCTCCAAATCCAAGCCCGGAAAGTATATTCGATTTTGTAACGCCCGAAGAACATAAATCACAAAAATATCCGGAAGGAATTCATACCCAAACCGAAGGAGAAAAAATTAAACTTATCACCGCTCTAAATGAAACCTTGAAAGCAGAATTTCGACTAAACCCGGAGACTTATCTTTATGGACAAGATATTGCCAATAAAGACAAAGGAGGGATTTTTAATGTTTCGAAAGGATTGCAACAAGAATTTGGCAAAAAACGCGTTTTCAATGCGCCCATTGCAGAAGATTTTATTGTAGGAACAGCAAATGGCATGTCGCGCTACAACGAAAAAATTCGCATTGTTGTTGAAGGTGCAGAATTTGCCGATTATTTTTGGCCTGCTATGGAACAATTGGTCGAATCGTCGCACGATTATTGGCGATCAAACGGAAAATTTTCGCCCAATATTACAATACGTTTAGCCTCTGGAGGTTATATTGGAGGAGGCCTGTATCATTCGCAAAATATTGAAGCCACTTTAACTACTTTTCCCGGAATCAGAGTTGTATATCCTTCTTTTGCCGACGATGCAGCCGGATTGTTACGAACCAGCATCCGTTCAAAAGGAGTTACGTTGTTTTTGGAACCAAAAGCACTCTACAACGACCCAAAAGCGGAAGCATTTGTTCCCGACGATTTTGAAGTTCCTTTTGGGAAAGCCAAGATTCATCGCAAAGGAACAGATTTAACGATTGTTACCTATGGAAATACAACGCCCATGTGTATTCATATAGCTGATAAATTAGCCCAAGAAATAGGAGCAAAAATTGAAGTCATCGATTTGCGTTCGCTCTTGCCGCTCGATGTTGAAACAATTTTGGAATCCGTTAAAAAAACAAATAGAGTCTTGGTCGTTCACGAAGACAAAGTTTTCGGCGGATTTGGAGGCGAAGTAGCGGCTCAGATTGCCTCCGAAGCCTTTGAATATCTGGACGCTCCAATAAAAAGAGTGGGCGCCACTTTTACACCCGTTGGGTTCAATCGCATTTTGGAAAATGCCATTTTGCCGAATGAAGAGAAAATTGAAAACGCAATCAAAGAATTATTAAACTACTAATCAGATGCAAAAAATAGGACTTTTTTACAGTTTCAATACCAAAAACACAAGCAAAGCGGCCAAGATTATATTGGAATCGTTCGATAAAAATGAAATCCAAGCCCATAATATTGAAGAAACCAATGAGGAAGAATTTTCCGCTTATGATAATTATATTTTGGGCGTTCCTACTTGGTTTGATGGCGAGTTGCCCAATTATTGGGATGAGTTTTTGCCTGCTCTGGAAGAGTTGGATTTGAAAGGAAAAACCTTTGCACTCTATGGAGCCGGAAATCAAAAAGAATATCCCGAAAACTTTGTTGACGCTATTGGTATTTTGGCCGATACGATAGAGCAACTTGGAGGTAAAATAATCGGTTTTGTACCAAATGATGGATACAAATTCGAACATTCCAAAGCTTTAAGAGGAAATCAATTTGTCGGACTTCCGCTCGACTTTGAAATCCAGCCAAAACTTGTTCAACCGAGAATTGAGAATTGGGTAAAAAGATTGAAAACGGAGTTTTGGTGAATGGTGAATGGTGAATGGTGAATGGTGAATGATGAATGGTGAATGGTGA
>DYSK01000006.1 GCA_020718315.1 Draconibacterium orientale | reverse complement strand
CATCATGGCAGCATTTCTATGGGTTTTCAATAGGATTTTGTTTGTTTTAGCAAAGGAGTTTTAGCCTTCATTTCCGTTTTTTTGCTTTGTTAGCGTGATTCTATTGGGATAGAATCCTCATTTTGGAGGCTGATAAGAAAGAAGGCAAAACCTTTCGCGGGCATGTATTACATATTCCAATTACGCAAAGGAAAAATTTATTTGGTTTACATTGGAGCATCAGTAACAATCAGCCCGCAATATTTTCAGCGAATCAATTGTTCAAGAAAATTATTTCTTAACTTGTAGGCATCAAAAAACAATTACGATTGGTTCGTAATCGTTTGAAATAGAGTATAACTAAAAAAAATCCCAATGCAAATAGAAGCCTTTTTTAAATTGTCGTATGGATTATATGTTGTTAGTGCCAAGAGCAAAAACAAAATCAACGGCTATATTGCAAACACTGTTTTTCAGGTTACGGCCGAACCGCCTCAACTTGGTATCAGTTGCAGCAAAGATAATTTCTCAACAAAACTAATCGAAGAAAGCGGTTTTTTTGCCGTTTCGGTTTTGCATAAAAATGCCAATCAAGATGTTATTTCCACCATGGGTTATAAAAGTGGCAAAGAAGTCGATAAATTCAAAAATTTCAAATTCACCGAAGGGCAAACAGGTATTCCAATTTTAACCGAAGGATGTATGGCTTGGTTTGAGTGTAAAGTAACTCAAAAGCTGGATGTTGGCACACATTTCTTGTTTATTGGCGAAGTGCTGGATAGCAAATTGATTGACGAACAATACGATCCCATGACTTATGCCTATTATCGGGAAGTGAAAAATGGCGTTGCGCCAAAAAATGCTCCAACCTATGTGGACAAATCAAAGTTGGCGCCAACATCAAAACCTGTTTCAGGAAAGACCGAAAACGAACTGCTGAAAAAGTGGGAATGTGGCGTTTGTGGGCATATTTACGATCCCATTGAAGGAGATCCGGATGGCGGCATAGCGCCCGGAACACCTTTTGAAGACATTCCGGAAGATTGGGTTTGTCCGACTTGCGGGGTTTCAAAAGCCGATTTTTTTCCAATCAATTGATTTGGAAAACCAACAAATAATCAAATCGAATTTCGAATTAGAAAACATAAAAATAAATAAACATGAGCACATTAAAAGGAAGCAAAACAGAACAAAATTTATTAAAAGCATTTGCTGGCGAATCGCAAGCACGTATGCGGTACGACTATTTTTCAAAACAAGCCAAAAAAGAAGGTCTGGAGCAAATAGCCGCTATTTTTGACGAAACAGCAGTGAATGAAAAAGAGCATGCAAAGCGTTTTTTTAAATTTTTAGAAGGCGGAATGGTCGAGATTACGGCTACTTTCCCAGCCGGAATTATTGGCACGACTATGGAAAACCTCAAAGCGGCCGCCGAAGGAGAAAACGAAGAGTGGACAGAACTATATCCGGAATTTGCAAGAATTGCAGAAGAAGAAGGATTTAAAGAAGTTGCAACTGCATTTAGAATGATTGCAAGAGTAGAGAAAGCACACGAAGAACGCTACACCAAGCTCTATAAAAACCTTGAAGAAGGTCGTGTTTTTGAACGCGACGGCAAAATAGTATGGAAATGCCGCAATTGTGGCTATTTGCACGAAGGAACAAAGGCGCCAAAAACATGTCCAGCTTGTCTGCATCCACAATCATATTTCGAAATTCAGGAATCAAATTATTGAGAATTCAAATCGTACTTATTTTTTATTTGGCCTGTTCTGAAAAGAGCAGGCTTTTTGCTTTTAGATCGATGGAAAAAATCCCAAAAATTAAGCCGAATTTTGTATTTTTGTGCTGTTATAAAAATCATTGCAATACGGCCAAAAATTCAACTTGAGCCTGAAGAAAAAAACCTAAATGGAAAATATTAGAAACTTTTGTATTATTGCGCATATCGACCACGGAAAAAGCACGCTGGCGGATCGTTTATTGGAATTTACGGATACGATTGCCGACAGAGACAGGCAAGAACAAGCTCTTGACGATATGGATCTTGAGCGTGAGCGCGGAATTACCATTAAGAGCCATGCTATTCAGATGGATTACGTACAAGACGGACAAAAATATGTTTTGAATCTCATCGATACGCCCGGCCACGTCGATTTTTCGTACGAAGTTTCGAGATCTATTGCAGCTTGCGAAGGTGCCTTATTGATCGTAGATGCAACACAAGGAATACAAGCCCAAACCATTTCCAACCTATACCTCGCCATCGAAAACAATTTGGAAATCATTCCTGTTTTAAACAAAATGGACCTCGACAATGCCATGCCAGAAGAAGTTTCGGATCAGATTATCGATTTGATTGGCTGCTCGCTGGACGATATTATTCCGGCAAGCGGAAAAACAGGTTTTGGTGTTGATAAAATATTAGAAGCCATCATAAAAAAAGTTCCTCCGCCAAAAGGCGATCCAAAAGCCCCATTTCAAGCACTTATCTTCGACTCGGTTTTCAATTCCTTCCGGGGAATTATTGCCTATTTCAAAGTGATGAATGGAGAAATAAGAAAAGGCGATCATGTAAAATTCTTTGCCACCAAAAAAGAATATCATGCAGACGAAATAGGCGTTCTCAGAATGACTCAAGAACCGCGTGCCATAATGAGAACCGGCGATGTTGGTTATATTATTTCTGGAATCAAAACCGCCAAGGAAGTGCACGTAGGCGACACCATTACACATGTTAATAATCCTTGTTTAACAGCCGTAGATGGCTTTGAAAAAGTAAAGCCAATGGTTTTTGCCGGAATCTATCCTGTGGATGCCGACGACTATGAAGAACTTAGAGCAAGTCTTGAAAAACTTCAGCTCAACGATGCTTCTTTGACTTTTGAACCGGAATCAAGTATGGCTCTTGGGTTTGGATTTCGCTGCGGTTTCTTAGGACTTCTGCACATGGAAATTATACAAGAACGATTGGACAGAGAATTCGATATGAGCGTAATCACTACAGTTCCTAACGTATCGTATCGTGTTATTAGCAATAAAGGCGAAATAATTGAAGTGCACAACCCTTCAGGTTTGCCAGATCAGAAATACATCCATCACATTGAAGAACCCTATATCCGTGCACAAATCATCTCCAAAAGCGATTATTTAGGCGCGGTAATGAAACTTTGTATCGATAAAAGAGGAGAATTATTAAATCAGATTTACCTCACTTCCGACCGCGTAGAGCTGAGTTTTAATCTTCCTTTGGGCGAAATCGTATTTGATTTTTACGATAAACTGAAAAGCATTTCGAAGGGCTACGCCAGTTTTGACTACCATCTTACCGGATATAAAGAAGCCAATTTAAGCAAGCTCGATATACTCCTGAATGCAGAACCAGTGGATGCCCTTTCCACGCTGATTCACCGCGATAATGCGTTTGAGTTTGGTAGAAAAATGTGTGTAAAACTCAAAGAATTGATTCCTCGTCAGCAGTTTGACATTGCTATTCAAGCAGCAATTGGAGCCAAAATCATTGCACGCGAAACCATCAAAGCCGTTCGGAAGGATGTTACCGCCAAATGTTATGGAGGCGATATCTCTCGAAAACGCAAACTATTAGAAAAACAAAAGAAAGGAAAAAAACGCATGAGGCAAGTAGGAAATGTTGAAGTTCCTCAAACGGCCTTTCTGGCGGTATTGAAATTGGATTAAAAAATTACAGGCGATGCCAAAAAAACTAAGTCAAGCAGATCAGCAAATGTATGATCGGATTTTCCAACAAAACAGAGATTGGGCTGATGGAAAAACCAAACATGACCGTATGTTTTTCAAAGAGCATTTCAAGGATCAAGATCCTCAGTTCTTGTATATTGGCTGTTCGGATAGTCGTGTTTCGATAGGCGATCTCACGGGGATGGATATTGGCGAAATATTCGTTCACAGAAATATTGCCAATGTGGTTTCGCTCGAAGACGAAAATATCATGGCTGTTTTGCAATATGGCGTTGAGATATTAAAAATAAAACACATTGTTGTTTCCGGCCATCATGGATGCGGCGGAATTGAAGCCGCCAACAGCGGAAAGCATTTTGGGCGGATGGATAGCTGGCTCGACAAAATCCGCGATGTTCGATTTAAAAACAAAGAAGTCTTGGATAGCATTCGCGATCATTCCTTGCAAAACGATATGTTGGCCGAAATGAACGTAATTGCTCAATGTGAAAAGCTTCTCGAGGTTGATTTTATTCGCGACAGTTATTTCGAGAAAGGGTATCCAATGGTTCATGCTTGGGTGTACGATATGCGCACCGGATTATTGCACGATATGGAATTTGATATGGACGGCTGCTTACAGAAATTGAAATAGCAAATTCCTTATTTCTTGTGTATGAGCTGCATTTTTATCAGTTCGATGCGAGTTTCTGACGCTTTCAACACTTCTATCAGATAATTATCGATCGGGAGTCTGTCTTTTTCTTTCGGAATGCTGCCGTATTGGCCAATAATATAGCCGGCCAGCGTTTCATATTCTTCCGATTCGGGAATATCCAATTTGTATTTCTCATTGATAAAATCAATCTCGATGCGTCCGGAGAAGATAAAAATATTAGGGCCCGGATTTTTATCAATCAAAATACCTTTGTCAAACTCATCTTCAATCTCTCCAAATATTTCTTCCATGATGTCTTCCATCGTAACAATTCCACTCGTTCCGCCAAATTCATCAACTACCAATGCAATGCTTTTATTGTGCTTAATAAAATAAGTCAGAACATGGTTTGCCAACATACTCTCCGGGAAAATAGGCGTTTGGCGAAGAATACTTTTTATATCCGTTGGATTGGAAAATAAATCAAAAGCATGGACATAGCCGATTATATTATCAATATTTTCTTCGTAAACAAGGATTTTTGAATGGCCAGATTTGATTAAAACCTTTCTTAAATCCTCCACCGACTCTCGCAATGCCAAGGCCGAAATCTCGGTACGCGGCACCATACATTCTCTTATTTTGATGCTTCTAAATTCGATTGCATTCTTAAAAAAAACTTTTTCTTGTTCGCCAATGCCGCGTTCTTCCTTGTTGTCCGAAATCTCTTGAATAAAATCGTTCAATTCCATTGGCGACAAACTAATCTCTTCGTCTTTGATTCGCAAGTGAAAAAAAATCCGAAACAGAAATTTGGCAATCCAATTCACCAACATTACGATTGGAGAGAAAAGATAGTAAATTACAAAAAGCGGAACTGCCAAAACAATTAAGATGCGATTCGGGTTTTTTCGAAAAATTATTTTGGGCAAGAATTCTGCTACAATCAATATAAGTACCGTAGAAACAATGGTTTGAATAAACAATATAAGCAATTCGTTTCGGTTCAACTCGCCAAAAAATTCCTGAAAAGGCTTTGTCAAAACATTGCTGATTGCAAAACCATAGAATACCAGGGCCACATTGTTTCCCAAAAGCAAAGTGGCAATCAGTTTAGAGGGAGAATTGTACACCGAAAACAACCATTTTGCTTTTGAATGTTTTTTATCCAATTCCATTTTTAGTTTGGAAGCACTAATAAAAGCAATTTCCAAACCCGAAAACAAGGCCGAAAAGAGTAGGCTAATCAGTATAATGTTGTATTCGCTCATTTAGTCTACTTCCTCGTCTTTAACCTCTATTGTTCCTCTTACATTGAAAATTTCAACATGGCCGAAATTCTGATCGGCACGGATGCTATCGCCATGAATAGTCTTGCCTTTTTCAACTATTGTTACGAAGACATTGTTGTGGATTTTGCGGGTAAATTCGTTCCAAAACAAGCTTTCAGTATAAAGTGTTTTTCCGCTTTCGTGATTAACAACCACCACATTTTTTTCCACTTCCATTCGTTTTTCATTCACATATCGTTTGCCATATTCGGCATCCAGTTCCGAAACCAATACATTTTGGTTGTTGTAGGTTTCGATATGCAGTCCTTGCGGAAATTCGGTATAAGGATAAGCTCCTCCAATTTGATACAATATCGGACTGGTAAGAATGAGCTGTATCCGGCCAGAATCTGAAAAAATGATTCGGACACCTTTGGCAATTTCGGCAGGAATAGTATCCAATGCCGTTAGCTCGCGAATGGTTTTCATCTTGTTCTCACAAGCAAAAAGCATTGCTGTAAAAAAGATTACAACAATGCTTTTTAGTCCAAAAATTAAAATCTTTTTGGGATTCTCGTTTTCCACCCTAGGTTTTATTTCGCAGCGCGAACAGTCGTTGTTTCGTTTATCCAACATTCAACTCTATAGGAAGTTCCTTCTTTTAAATCGTGAAAGAAGATAATTTCCGTTGTTGGAAAATGTTGAGAATACGTTGCAATTCGTTTGTTGGCCAATTCTTCAAACTCAGCATTTGCATTTCTTGCTTGAATGTATTTATCCACAGCAGCCCAATAAGCTACTCGTTTTGTTAAATCATTGTCACCACAGCTAGAAGCCGAAGAAGCATACAAATCGCCTATAAGAATGTAAGACATTCCATCGGCAGGATTTAGTTCAATAGCTTTTCGAGCATACAAACGCGCTTTGTTCAAATCGTTTAGTTTGTAGTATATTTTTCCTAAATCGGCGTAGGTTTCAGCTTTTCCCATCTGATCCTGAATCATGTCAATTGCTTCTAAATAATACTTGGCAGCAACTTCATAAGCATCTTTCTCGATATTCATTTTACCCATCAATAAAGCGGATTCGGCGGAAGGCTTTGCATTGTACAGAGCCTGACTAGCACTGAAAAACAGTTCCGATTTGGTACACTTTTTCTTTTTGAGCGAGGAAGTTACTTTTTCCAACAATTCAATGTCTTTAGGATTGGTATTCAATTTTTTTCCATAGATATCTACCAAGATTTCACAGTTTGCGAAAGGCTCAAAAGTATTGTCGATATTGGCTTTTGCATTTTCCCATTGTGCCAATTCAGCAGCATTTGTTTTGCTCTTTTCAATATTTTTTTCAACGATATCAGAAATTAGATCGTAAGTATCTACAATAATTGTTTCGTCGGCATTTCCAGCTTTAACCATCTTAATGGTGGCTCTAAAAAAGAAAACCAAAGTCGCTGATGCAGATTCGTTTCCTTCCAAATCGACAGATTCTTTAAGGATAGTATATGCTTTTTTGCAACGTTCGGGAGCAAGTGTAAATAAATCTACCCCCATTTTACCTTTCAAATCGCCTACTTGACTTTTCCCAGTTTTGTTATGAATAGGAAAGTACTGAATGCGTTTTTCGTAAATCATTTCCAATGTATCTATATAAGCATTCTTAACTTGTTCATTAGGCGCTTTTGCTAGATAATAATCAACGATCTTAAGTCCATTCAAATAGGTGTTTTCAGAGGCCAATGGGCAATTCAAAAATACCCATCTCCAATGAGGCATCAAATCGTTTACGATCGCACTTTTGTAGTTAGTGATTTTCCACTGTTTGAATGCTTCTTGATAAAGCGAGAGCTCGGTAATACACCTAACACTGTCGGCGCCATACTTACCACCCTGATAGCCAAGAGAATTCAGATTTTCCTGAAAATTATCATTTTTCTCTACCGAAACGCCAAACGCCCCTGCGCTCATCATCAGTCCTAGAATAATTGATAAAACTTTAATTTTCATTTTTTATATATTTAGTTGTTAAAAATATTTTCCTTTTCTAAACCAGCTTTCACGAATATTCACGCCCAAAGCAATCTTGAAAAATCGTTCTTGAATTAAACTGCTTTCTATAGTCCCGTTTTGTCCAATTTCCATGCCAAGATTCAAAATAGTATTGCTCTTGCGCAACGGTAAACCAAATCCAACACTCAAAGCATATTCTTGCAAGTCAGTATTATTGAACTGAAGCCCAAGCTTATTGTAGCGGAATCCAACTCTATAATGTATCAGTTTTAGATACGACGACAAATTGTTGCTTGTGGGTATAAACTCGGCACCGAAAGAAGCTTTTATCTTATCTGTTAAGTTGCTCGATTGACCAAGGTAGCTAAAAGAATCCCAATTGTCGAACATAAAATCGGCGGCAACTAGGATTTTGTTTTTCTTTTCCCATGAAATTCCAAAGCCATAAGCATACGGCAAAGTTGTTTCACTGTTTACCCCTTCCCAATTGTAAATGGTGTCTATATTCGTTTCGTATCCATCTTGGTCACCTAAGTACGTAATGGCCAAAAAATCAGTATTGGAATTCAAGTTTGCGGTTGGTGTAAAAGTGGCGGCCAATCCTAAACTACTGTTTTTGCCTGTGGGGATAAAATATTGCATCCCTAAAGTAAATTGAAACCCGTTCAATAAATTGCGTTCTTGCACGCGTGTATTTAGGATATAGGCAGAATCCGGGAAAATAACAGTTGTCCTGTTTTCAATCCGACCAAAATAATAAGCTGCATTTAACCCAAGGGAAAGTTTTTTATTTAAACGAAAAGCATTGCCGAAATTTAAACGATCAATTCCACCACTTCCAGAATAAATATTTCGTGAAGAAACATTGAACTCTTGTAAAACATCTTGCTGAACCTCATAACCGGTAGTGCTAAACGGAATAAGCGCCAAGCTACTTTTCCACCAATGTGTAATGGGAAACGCAAATGCAATATGGCTAATCGAAGAAGAGCTTACATTGCTGGTGGCTTCGTTTGTCCGATAAGTTCCAACTGTAGATTGCAATCCTATGCTGGCTACAAAAGAAAGACTGTCGATATTTGTATAAGAAGCCGGGTTGATATAATTGATGTACATATTGCTACGAACAGCCAAATTAACGCCTCCCATGCCAAAACTACGGATATCGCCTTGCTCATAAGTATCGCCTATACCAAAAAAACTGTAGGGAGTAGTGGTTTGTCCTTGCGCCATAACCAAAGCTGGTAAAAGCAGGAGTATAAAAATGTAGAATTTTTTAAGCTTGTTTTTTATCATTGTAATTGAGTATGAAATTTAAGCCTTGTAGCACTAAATTTTCCGCTGCAAAGATGTTATTTTTTAAGTTCTTATCAAAATGTTTTAAATTACCGCCAGTAATTAAAACTAAAAGGTCGGGGAATTTTTGCTTGTACTGATTTATTATCCCATCCACTTCGGCACAAACTCCATTTAAAACCCCCGATAGGATCGAATCGCGTGTGGTTTTTCCTATCAATTCCGTTTTCTCTTCCGTATTGACAATCAGCGGGAGTTTTTTTGTAAAATGATGCAATGCTTTGAACCTCATTTCTACCCCCAAACTGATTCCTCCACCTAGATAATGGCCTTCTTTTGTAATCATATCGTACGTAATGGAACTGCCTGCATCCACTACCAAAACATTCTGTTTTGGGAAAAACTGGAAAGCGCCCACTACGGCTGCCAATCTGTCTTTTCCCAGCGTTTCGGGCGTTTCATAAAGATTTATTATTGGAAGAGGCGTTTGATGCGTCAGTTCCTGAAAATCAAAATTAGTTTGCAAAAAATTAAGCAGTTCTTCAGGAATATCAACAACACTCGAAAGCAAGACCTTGCTTATATTCGGGTAATTTTTTTTCAAATCGACTAAATCCTGTATTTGCATTTTTGTTCCCGAAAATCTGAAAAGCAAATTCGATTGCTCAAAGATCGCCCCCTTATAAAGTGTATTTCCAAAATCGAGAATAAGGTTATGCATAATACTGAATAAATATGAGTGGCAAAAGTAAATGTTTTAGCGTGTTTATATCTCCAATGGATCGATTTTATTCATAAAATTTCTTAATTTGAATTCTCGGCTAATTGTCTATTCTCTCATAATTTAGGCATAATGTAGATCGGATTTTTAGAAGTAAAATGAAATGATGATGAGAGATTCTGTAAAAAAGCAAATCCACCCTCTTCATTAAAAACAAGAATGCTGCCTCAGAAATAAGAATCGCCTTTATGCTGCGCTAAAATTGACTTCAGCGAACTCGACAAAAAGAGCTTAGGAAAAACCCATACATTAAATTATCAATCTTATAAAATCATATTTTGCATTCTTTTATATTTGCCTTTTTTCAAAAATCATAAAAACATAAACCATGAAACAAGCCATTAAAACAATCTTTCTATTCTTTATCACATTGGGCATGCTTTCTTCGTGCAAAACCGTGGAGGAAAAACAAATTGCAAAGGCGCTAAGAATCCACCAAAAAGCAATCACTATCGATTCGCACACCGACACGCCTATGCTGCTCACCCAAGAAGATTTTGATATCTCTGTTCGCCACGATCCTCATGAAACTTCGACAAAAGTGGATTTTCCAAGAATGAAAGAAGGCGGTTTGGATGGTATTTTTATGGCGGTTTTTCTGGGACAAGGTCGGCGCGATTCTTTAGGCAACGCGGTGGCTTTTGCAAAAGCAAATCAGATTTTTGATTCCATCTATGCCAAAGTAGGGAAACTTCCTGAGTTGGCCGAAATCGCCTATCATTCCAGCGATATTTATTCCATTGAAAAAAGAGACAAAAGAGCGGTTTACATTGGAATTGAAAACGGTTATGCCATAGGAAAAGATTTAAATGCCATCGAATATTTCTATGAGAGAGGCGCTCGTTATATCACACTTTGTCATACAAAAAACAACGACATTTGCGATTCCAGCAACGATACTTTAGAGCACAACGGACTAAGCAACTTTGGAAAAGACGTCGTTCAGGAAATGAATCGTGTGGGAATGATGATCGACGTTTCTCATATTTCGGACAAAGCCTTTTACGATGTAGTGGCACTAAGCAAAACCCCTGTTATTGCCTCTCATTCAAGCTCGCGAGCAGTTTGCAATTCGCAAAGAAATTTAACGGACGATATGTTAAAAAAACTGGCCGAAAACGGCGGCGTTGCTCAGGTTTGTATTTTAAGTTCGTATGTAAAAGAAACGCCCACAAATCCTCAAGCCGACAGTATGCGACAGTCTTTGCGCGAGAAATACAACAATTATGAGAACCTGACTACGGAACAACAAAAAGAAGCTGGTCAGGCTTGGCGTTCCATCAACAAATTATTTCCTCCCGTTTTGGCCACCGTGCAAGATGTTGTGGATCATATCGATCACATGGTAAAAATTGCCGGAATTGATCATGTGGGCATTGGAACCGATTTTGACGGAGGCGGCGGTGTAGAAGATTGTTTCGATAGCAGCGAATTGCCCAATATTACAATCGAACTTGTTGGTAGAGGCTATTCGGAAGAAGAAATTATTAAAATATGGGGTGGGAATTTCCTGCGTGTTTTTAAAGAAAACGAAAAATTCGCAAAACGTTAAGATATAAAAAAAAAGTCCGAGTTTCGGACTTTTTTGCTTTTCTTATCACTCTTTTAGATTTCTTCTGTTTCAACAATCTTTGCCAAAACATCGGCATACGGAAGGAAAAGGTATTTCTTTCCTTCAAACTCTACTTCTGTTCCTGCAAAACGTTTGTAAAAAACGGTATCTCCTTCGCGAATCCCGGCATTTTCAATTACACCAACAGCCACTACTTTTGCATAAGCGGGTTGTTCTTTGGCGGAATTTGGAATGATAATTCCTGATGCTGTTTTTTGCTCTTCATTGTTGGACGAAATATCCAACAAAACATTGTCGTTCAATGGTTGTAACTCTTTCATATATCTATCTCCTATTTATTTTAATTTGAAAATGCAAAGGTATCTGTTAAGCGCCAATGCCCAAAAGTAAATTTATTTTATTTTTATCGAACCCAACAATTATTTGGCCATTGATATCAATCTGAGGAACACCTTGTTGTCCGCTCTTTTTTACCATCGCCTCTGCTGCTCGTTGATCTTTTGAAACATCCACGTCGGTAAATCTAATTTTATGGATGTTCAAATGATTTTTCAGTGTTGTACACCACGAACAACTCGGTGTGGAAAATACAGTAACTCGCTTTTGTGCTTTTTCACCCTCTCCCTTATGCTGAGCCACGTACAAATTTCGCTCAAATACAGAAACATAAAAATTTTCTTCATCACAGCCTTTGAAAGTATTCTTAAAAACACCTTCCTCAAACGACAAAAGAATGGGCGCTGTTTTGATATCGTAAACGGGGTGAATATCCCGAACCTGACTGACATCTGCACAAAAAACCGTTGTATTTTTATCTGTCGCCTTCTCAATATTATTGAAGGCGCACTCACTTACTTTTGAACCACTCTTATAAAGCAAAAGAAAAGCATTTGGATGATTTTTTAGGTTCTCTTGCAATTCAAAATACGACTGTATCGGTATTAACTTCATTCTGTCTTCATTTTTTGTGTAATTGCGTTTTGCAAGGATTGTGCCAAGCCATTTGGCTGAAATTTTGGCAGAAATAGTCTTGCGCTCCTCGGTCACACTTTTCACAATCGTTTTTCTTTCTACCTTTGCCCGCACTATGAGCAAGGCCAAAAAAAAATATTATACCGTCTGGAAGGGGAAAAAGCCAGGTGTTTATGAAACATGGGCAGAATGTCAGCTTCAGATAAAAGATTTTAATGCCGCTGTTTATAAATCTTTTCCAAGTTTAGAAATGGCAAAAAATGCATTAAAAGGAAATCCGGCCGATTTCATGAAACGATCTCAATCCGAAATTTTCGAAGAATCGGCTGCCTTTTCAATAAATCTAGGAAAAGAACAAATAGAATGGGACAGTATTTCGGTTGATGCCGCTTGCAGCGGAAATCCCGGAATTTTGGAATACCGAGGAGTAGATACAAAATCAGGAATACAACTTTTTCATCTTGGTCCTTTTCCGGAAGGAACCGTAAATCTTGGCGAATTTCTCGCCCTTATTCACGCATTGGCTTATCTTAAAAAACAAAATTCAGCCATCCCTATTTATTCCGACTCCATGACAGCCCTAAGCTGGCTTAGAAAAAAACAAATCAATACGAAATTGGAAAGAAGCGCCAAAAACGAAAATCTTTTTAAACTTATAGACAGAGCGTTGTTTTGGCTGCGCAACAACAGTTATTCGAACAAAGTATTGAAATGGGATACCAAGCAATGGGGCGAAATTCCGGCCGACTTTGGACGGAAATAACAATTCGTTCACAATCACATGTTTCCGAAATCGTTTGCGTAAATAATGTTAGGCTATCACTTGGCATCATGTATAAATATTAGGTATTTTTGATGTTCGAAATAAAAGAAATTAATTCATTAAAATAGAATATATTATGTCTACAATTAAAATTGGAATTAACGGGTTCGGGAGAATCGGTCGCTTGGTTTTTCGTGCTGCGATGAAACAAGCAAATGTTGAAATTGTTGGAATCAACGATTTAATCGATGTCGATTATATGGCTTATATGTTGCGCTACGACTCTATTCACGGTCGTTTTGATGGCGAAGTGAGTGTGGAAGACGGCAAATTGGTTGTGAACGGCAAGAAAATCCGCGTTACCGCCGAAAAAAATCCGGCAAACCTAAAATGGAGCGAAGTAGGAGCTGAATACGTTGTTGAGTCAACAGGTTTGTTCTTAACAAAAGAGACTGCGCAAGGTCACTTAGATGCCGGAGCTAAAAAAGTTGTACTGTCGGCACCATCAAAAGACGATACGCCCATGTTTGTGATGGGAGTTAACAACAAAACATACCGCGCCGATATGAATGTGGTTTCAAATGCATCATGCACCACAAACTGTTTGGCGCCCGTAGCTAAAGTTTTGCACGATAATTTTGGTATCACCGAAGGTTTGATGACAACCGTTCACTCGATGACTGCAACTCAAAAAACTGTTGACGGCCCAAGCATGAAAGATTGGCGTGGCGGACGTGCAGCTTCTTTAAATATCATCCCAAGCTCTACCGGAGCTGCTAAAGCAGTAGGAAAAGTGATTCCCTCTTTAAACGGAAAATTAACCGGAATGGCTTTCCGTGTTCCAACCGGAAATGTTTCGGTGGTAGATTTGACCTGTAAATTGGAAAAAGGGGCCACTTACGAAGAGATCAAAAAAGCCATGAAACATGCTTCGGAAAATGAATTGAAAGGAGTTTTGGCCTATACCGAAGACGCTGTTGTTTCGCAAGATTTTGTTGGCGCAACGTGCACTTCTATTTTCGACGCCGAAGCCGGAATTTCATTAAACGATCATTTTGTAAAAGTAGTTTCTTGGTACGACAACGAAATGGGCTATTCTACAAAAGTTGTTGAATTGATTCAATACATGAACACAGTGAAGTAATCTATGCTTCATCCAAGAAAAATCTCATTCACTTTCGGTGGATGAGATTTTTTATTTCCATACAAATGGGCTTATTTTGCAACAAAGTCGAAAAGAATGCATTGGCAAGAACGTACTGAATTATTGATAGGAAAAGATGGCTTAAATCTTTTGGCTCAAAAACACGTTTTGGTGGTTGGAATGGGCGGTGTAGGAGCTTATGCCGCTGAACAATTGGCGCGTGCCGGCATTGGTGAACTTACGATTATTGACAACGACACCATTCATCCAAGCAATCGGAATAGGCAACTTTTGGCTCTAAAAAGTACCGAAGGGAAATCGAAAGTAGAACTCATGAAAAACCGCCTTTTAGATATAAATCCGTCTATTCGCATTCATGAAATAAAAGAATATATCCACGATGCGCGTATAGAAGAAATAGTGGCGCATAAATATGATTACGTTGTAGACGCTATCGACACATTGGCTCCAAAAATTTTTCTTATTCAGGCGGCACTAAAAAATGGGCATCGATTGGTAAGTTCGATGGGCGCTGGAGGAAAAACCGATCCTACAAAAGTACAAATCGCTGATATTTCCAAATCGTTCAATGATAAGCTGGCACGAATTTTAAGAAAACGACTTCACCATTTAGGTGTTTACGAAGGATTCCCTGTTGTTTTTTCCACCGAACTTATCGATCCAAGAAGCGTGATTTTTGTTGAAGGCGAGGCAAATAAAAAAACAACCGTAGGCACTATCTCTTATATGCCTGCTATTTTTGGAAATTTTATGGCTTCCGTGGTTATCCGCGACTTATTAAAGTCGCCCAACGAAAAATAATACTGATACCAGTTTTTTAATTGGCCTGGGTAAGTTTCTTTGTCATAAAAGTTATTGAGGAACAAAACCGCCTATTTTATTTTTTATTCATCCCACCAATATATCCTTTTATTGCTTTCGAAAATTTCTCTTGATCGCCATTGTGAAACGCAGTAAAAATAGGAACATAATAAAAAGGGATTTCGTCAAAAGCAGAATGCGCTTGCCGCGCTTTTAACCGCATCGCATCCTTTTCGGTTGTAACTAAGATTTTATTTTTACTGAAGATATCCTCAAAAGCTTTCAAAATTTGCCGGATATCATTTCCCGTATAATTATGATGGTCTGAAAATGTCAAAACACTTAAGTCGGAACAAAATTGTCGTAAATGATCCTGTAAAGGATAATTGTTGGCAATGCCTGTAAACAATAAAATATGCGAATATTGTTTTCTTAATGGGTAGGGATTTGACTTTGAAAATGGAGTCAACAAGCCATAGTCGATTTTTGAAAACAAAAGCAGTTGCTTGTTTTTCAGCTTTAAGGCTTGGGAAATCCTTCTTCGGGTGATTGGCGATAAAACGGTAGGCGTTTTTGTAACCACAACAATATCTGCACGTTTTGCGCCGCTACGCGACTCGCGCAAGGTTCCACTTGGAAAAATATAATCGTCCGAATATAAATGATAGAAGTCGGTAAGTAAGATAGAAAGTCCCGCGCGAATGTAACGATGCTGAAAAGCGTCGTCTAAAAGGATGACGTCTAAATTTGGTTTGCTTTTTCGCAGCATATCAACACCTCTATTTCTGTTTGCATCAACAGCTACTGCAATATTTGGGAACTTAGTGGTGTATTGAGCACTTTCATCGCCTAAAATAATTGCATTTGCATTTTCGTCGGCCAAAACAAAACCCTTTGTTTTTCGTCCATATCCTCGGCTGAGCGTAGCAATTCTATAATCGGTTTGCAATAACCGAACAATATATTCAGTAAGGGGAGTTTTTCCAGTTCCGCCCATGCTCAAATTGCCAATTCCAATAATTGGTATTGGATGGCTTCTTTGTGGCAAAATTCCCCAGTCAAAAAGCTTGTTTCGAATTCCTACAAACAGTCCATAAACGACTGCCAAGGGAAATAAAATTACTCTCAGTATATTCAACACAAGATAATATTAATGGCGCGGGTCAAATAATCGACTGTTTTACGCGCTGCTCTTAAAATCGTTACATTTTAAACTCTTTTTGCTGGATGTATTGTATTTTAGCAAAAATTTTCTGATTATGATTTTAAACGATTTATGCAAAAGTCTGGAAGAACTCGCTCCTCTTTCGCTGCAGGAAAATTACGACAACAGTGGACTGTTGATTGGCGATAGAAATAAAATCATTTCAAAAGCACTGGTGTGTTTAGAAGTAACGGAGGATGTATTTTCCGAAGCCATGGCTGAAAATGCAGATGTAATCATTACGCACCATCCGCTCATTTTCGGATCGTTAAAAAAAATTACCGGCTCGAATGAGGTTGAGCGTATTGTAGAAAAAGCCATAAAAAACGACATCGCTATTTATGCCATTCATACCAATTTGGACAATGTATTCCTGGGAGTAAATCAAGTTTTGGCTAGTCAACTCCAATTGAGCCGCTTGCAAATATTACTTCCAAAACCAGCTACTTTGAAAAAACTGGCCGTTTATGTTCCAATTGATTATTCAGAAAATTTAAGCAACAAATTATTTGAAGCCGGCTGTGGAGCAATCGGAAATTATGATTCCTGTAGTTTTCAATTGGAAGGAAAAGGATCTTTTCGCGCCTTGGAAGGAAGTGAGCCGTTTGTTGGAGAAAAAAATCAAATGCACCTCGAACAAGAAGTTAAAATAGAGTTTGTATTTGCAGCCTATTTGCAATCCAATGTAATTAAGGCATTGCGAGAAAATCATCCTTACGAAGAACCTGCTTTTGATATTTATGTCTTGGAAAATGAATCGACAACTATTGGAGCCGGAATGATTGGATATTTAGAAAATCCGATGAATGAGGAGGATTTTTTGAATTTTGTGAAAAAACAAACCGCTACCAAATGCATTCGATACAGTTCGGGAGCCGGTAATAAAATACAAAAGATAGCCCTTTGTGGAGGCAGTGGAAGTTTTCTAATTTCTGAAGCCAAAAGAGCAAATGCCGATGCTTTTATAACGGCCGACGTAAAATACCATGATTTTTTTGAAGGAGAAAATCAAATGCTAATTGCCGATATTGGTCATTACGAAAGCGAACAATTTACAAAACAACTTTTAGTTGATTATCTAAACAAAAAATTTCCTAACTTTGCAGTCCAAAATTCAGGACGTAATACAAACGTCGTTAAATACTTATAGAAAATTATAATTCTAAACAATATGGCAAAGAGAAAGACGGAAGAAGAAGAAGAAATTGCTCCGGTAATTCATTATAAAAAAACGGATGATGAAATTAGCAATCAAAAACGCTTAGTGGCGCTTTTTACTTTGCAACAAATTGATTCGCAGATTGATAAAATAAAGATTATCCGTGGAGAACTCCCTTTGGAAGTGCAAGATTTGGAAGACGAGATTGCGGGATTAGAAACGCGTATCGATAATTATATTCAAGAAACCACTCAATTAGAGAGTCAGATTGCTGAAAAAAAAGCAAGTATTTTAGACAGCCAGTCCTTGATAAAAAAATACGAAGAGCAGCAAATGAACGTACGCAATAATCGCGAGTACGACTCTTTGACCAAAGAATTGGAGTTTCAAAATTTGGAAATTCAACTGGCCGAAAAACGAATCAAAGAATACAGTGCTGATCTAGAATTGAGAAAAGCTGATATTTCAAAAGCCACTTTAGTAATTGATGATCGGAAAAACGAATTGACAATTAAAGATTCTGAACTGAATGCCATTGTTGAAGAAACAAAGAAAGAAGAAAATGAGCTTGTTGAGAAATCGACCAATTTGGAAAGCCTGATCGAGCCACGATTGTTAACAGCCTACAAGCGGATTCGGAAAAATGCGCGCAATGGCCTTGCCGTGGTTCAAATTGAACGCGAATCGTGTGGAGGCTGCTTCAATAAAATTCCACCTCAACATCAACTTGATATCAAGATGCACAAAAAAATTATTGTTTGTGAATATTGTGGTCGAATTTTGATTGACTCCGAACTAGCAGATTCAGTACAAAACAGTTAAAAAAAAGAGGTCGATCGACCTCTTTTTTTATGTTTTAGAATTCCTATTTTCTCTTACCGAATGACATATTCAATTTCTTGAAAACAAAAGAATTATTTTTTTGTCGTGTAGTCATTTAAACACTTTGTTCGGTTTCCTTTTCAAATAATTTATTCATAACCAAAGCAATGGCACCCAAAAGCTTCACTTTTCCACCCAATGAAGACGTGATGATTTCTGTATCTTGCTTGATTCGCTGAATCGAGTATTTGTTTAAGCTTTGCTGAATGGGATCAAGCAGAAAATGATTGGCTTCTGCTACTTTTCCACCAATAATAATCATTTGCGGATTGAAAATATGAATGAGTCCCGCGATTCCTTTTCCCAAATAGTCGCCGGCACTACTCACCAATTCGATGGCAAAAACATCGCCGTTTTCGAGTGCTTCAATGATGGTGGAAACATGAATCTCATTGAGATCATTATTTACCATTTCAGAAATTAGGCTTTGTTTGCCGCCAGCAATGAATTGTTGCGCATGATGAATCAAAGCCGTTCCGGAAGCCACTGTTTCCAAACAACCTTTTTTTCCGCAAGTACACAATAGTCCATCGTCAACAACATTGATATGGCCCAACTCACCTGCAAATCCGCTCTTGCCTTCGTATATTTTTCCGTTCACAATAATTCCCAATCCTATCCCGTCGCAAATATTGATACACAGCACATTTTCTTTGTTTCGGGCCGCCCCAAATGCCTGCTCTCCCAAAGCCATCACCCGCGAATCGTTGCCGGCAAAAACAGGCAAATTGTATCTTTTTTGGAAAGCCTGTTCTAAGCTCAATCCGTCGATTAAAATATCGCCATAAGTTTCACCCGTTTTGGTCTCAATCAATCCTGGCAACGAAATTCCCACACCCAAATAGCGCGATTTTTCAAAACCTAATTTGGCCAACAATTCATCCAGACGAAGAAATATCCCATCAAAAACCTGCTTTTTATTCTTAACATTGTCATAATAAGTAATGGTTTCCGATACGGCTATATTTCCCAGATTAAAAACAGCCATTTTAATCATTCGGCAATCTATGTCGATACTGATAATGTATTTTGCATTGGGATTGATACCGTACAAATAGGGCCGGCGGCCTCCAATGGAAGCTCCAAACCCTAATTCATGTACCAAGTTCAAACCAACAAGCTCCTGCAAAAGCTTATTAATGGTGGGCGAACTCATATTGGTAAGCTTTGCCAATTCAGGATTCGATCCCTGTCCATTTTTATATAAATATTCCAGAATGAAACTCTGTTGCCGAATTTTCTTTTGATCCGAATTAGATGAAATTTTGTTAAGTTCACCCGGTTGCAATAATAGTTTTAACATGTTATTCCGTTTGTTTTAACTAAGCTACGAATATAACTAAAATTTTTTGGAAAGTACTTTATTTTCACAAATCACAAGAGATTAGAGCCTCTAAAAAGCGCCAAATAGGCTACTTTAATTATTTCAATATTTGCCCGATATCCTTATTTGACGGCATTTCCGTTAATTATTGTTAATATTGTATTCATGTATTCTTTAGGGATAATTAAAAGATTATTTTTGCCCTGAATAAACGGCAAATTATTCATTTGTAATAAATTATAAATCAAACGAAGATGGTCATTGGTATTTTTGGCAAATCACTTAGCGATTCGGCTTTTCCCTTTTTAAGAGAGTTGATAGTTTCTTTGGACAAAGCCAAAATAACGACCCTGTTTTTTAGCCCTTTTGCCAAAGAAATAGAAGCCGATTTCGACCTAAGTGGCTACCGTTCGTTTACCACTCCTCACGATGCCGCCGAAAAGTTGGACTTTATCATTTCGCTCGGTGGAGATGGAAATATGCTCAGTACTGTAGCCATGGTTCACGACTCCGGAATACCAATTTTAGGGATCAATCTAGGCCGGTTGGGATTTTTGTCGAGCGTAAATAAAGAACAAATTCAAGAAGCGATTGATGCTCTTTTGAAAGAAAATTATAAGATCGATTCACGAAGCTTGCTTAAACTGAGTTCACATTCCAAACTCTTCAACGAGAAAAATTTTGCACTCAACGAACTTTCCATTTACAAACAACAGCCTAATTCGATGGTTTCTATTCATGTCTTCATCGACGACGAATACCTCAACTCTTATTGGGCAGATGGCCTGATTATTGCAACGCCGACCGGCTCAACGGCTTACTCGCTTAGTACCGGTGGCCCCATCATTTCGCCCGACGCAAATAATTTTATTATCACCCCCATTGCTCCTCACAATTTATCAGTACGCCCACTCGTTATCCCAGACAGTAAAAAAATAAAATTAAAAGTGGACGGCCGCGACGATTCCTTTTTTGTGAGTCTTGATGCCCGAACGCAAAGTTTCCGCTCGAGCGAAGAGTTGATCATCGAAAAAGAATCTTTTAGTATTCAATTGATTCGTTTGCCCGATGAAAACTTTTTTGCTACGCTTAGAGCCAAACTATTATGGGGAATAGATAAACGAAACTGATATGGGAAAGAAGGCCAATCATCCTATTTATAAAAAATTAATCCGTTTCGGATTTCTGTTTTTAACAATGAGCGTTTCGTTTTCCTCCTTCGCTCAAACATTAGAAGTGGGCGCATTTGGTGGAGCATCCTATTATCTGGGCGACTTAAATACCCAAAAGCATTTTATCGAAAGTCAGCCAGCCTTCGGCGCCGTTTTGAAATACAACCTAAATCAACGCTGGGCGATAGGACTTGCAGCAAGCCAAGGTAGATTAACGTCCAGTGCAACCGATTTCAATTCGACTCATCCCAACAATCAGGTCGCAAATCTTTCGACAAACCTCACCGAGCTTGCTTTGCTAAGCGAACTAAATTTCTTTCCTTATGCGATAGGCGACAGAAAGAATTTTTGGACTCCTTATGTCTTCGCAGGACTGTCGGCTTTTTCGTCCAGCAACACTTCATTGGCTATGGCAGCTCCGTTTGGGCTAGGATTCAAGTTTAGCCCTATCAGAAAAATTGGATTAAGTTTGTTTTGGAGTGCCCGAAAAACGTTTACCGACAATTTGGACAAAGTAGTTTCGATCGATTATCAAGGCTATAATGGAGATTGGTATTTTTTTTATGGATTAAACATTACTTTTGCCTTCCGTTTACAAAAAGACGTGAGTTGTAGAAATTTAATTAATAGAAAGTATAATTGATTATTCTAAATTTGCACCATGAATTTTAAAGAGCAGATAGATACAAACCGATTACCAAAACACATTGCCATTATCATGGATGGCAATGGGCGCTGGGCAAAAGAACGCGGAAAAATGCGTGTTTTTGGTCACGAAAATGGCGTTGCCGCTGTTCGAAATACAGCAGAAGCAGCAGCAGAAATTGGAATCGAATTTGTTACGCTCTATGCTTTTTCGACCGAAAACTGGAAAAGACCCCAAAAAGAAGTCGATGCATTGATGAATTTGTTGGTAAAAACCATCAACAAGGAAACAGAAACCTTAAATAAAAACAAAATACGCCTAAAGGCCATTGGCGATTTGAAAAGCCTTAAAAAAGAAACCTATGCCGAGTTACTGACTGCCATGGAAAATACCTCGGCAAACAACCGAATGACAATGACTTTGGCCTTGAGTTACAGCTCCCGATGGGAAATTGTTGAAGCAGTGAAACAGATTGCAGAGAAAACAAAAAATGGCGAACTAGAGCCGCAAGCCATAACGAGCGAAACGATAACTCAGCATTTGAGTACCAACTATATGCCAGATCCGGAACTGTTAATTCGCACCAGTGGCGAACAACGTATTAGCAATTATTTATTATGGCAAATTGCATATAGCGAACTCTATTTTTGCCCAAAATATTGGCCCGATTTCGAAAAAGAAGATTTTTATAAAGCCATCGTCGATTTTCAAACACGCGAAAGACGATTTGGTAAAACAAGTGAACAAATAACTAAGTAAGCTCCTATGCAGATTCAACATTTTTTATCATACACCAAACTAAAATTTATCGGCACCTTTGTGCTCTTGCTCGTATTTCTTTCGTCGCAGGCACAAGAAAACGCTTTAATAGACTTGGATTACGCCAAACCAAAATCTTATACAATCGAATCAATCGAAGTGAGCGGAATTGCCTTTCTAGACGAGAATGCGTTGATAATTATCTCCGGTTTAAGTATAGGAAAACAAATCAATGTTCCGGGCGATGATATTCCTATTGCAATCCGAAAGCTATGGAAACAAGGTCTCTTTGAAGACATTAGCATAAACGTTGTGGCTATTCGCGACAACAATATTAGTTTAGAAATAGCATTGAAAGAACGTCCACGCTTGTCGGGATTTACCATCGACGGAATCAGCAAAAGTACGGAAGAAACTTTGAGGGAAAAATCAAAACTCGTAACCGGCGATGTAGTTACCGAAAACTTGATGATTCGCACCAAAGAAATTTTGGAATCCTACTTTGTGGAAAAAGGTTTTTTCAATGCGCAAGTAGAAATTCAGAAAAAAGCGGATCCGAAAAGGCCAAATAGCGTTATTTTAGCAATCGATGTAAAGAAAAACAGCCGCATCCGTATTGACGAAATCAATCTCATTGGAAATAAGGAAGTGAAAGCCGAACGCCTCAAATCCTCTTTAAAAGAAACAAAAGAAAAAGCATTTATCCGACCGCTCAAACACGCTGATGAAATGCTTGTAAACCTAAGCAAAGACGCTTTGACATTTAAGTGGCCCAAAATGCGCCGCGATTTTGAAAATTACCTAAGTAAAAGTTTCCGTCTTACGCTCCTAAAATCTTCAAAATATGTTCCTGATGTATTTGAAAACGACAAAGCTTTGTTAATTGCTAAGTACAACAAATTAGGCTATCGCGATGCAAAGATAATTTCCGACAGCATTTATCGGAAAAAAGACAACACAATGACCATTGACATTCGCGTGGACGAAGGCAATAAATATTATTTTCGGGATCTCAATTTCGTGGGAAATACCGTCTATTCCGATGCCGATCTTGCGGCAGTGCTCCAAATCAGAAAAGGAGACGACTATAACAAAGAGCTCTTAGAAACAAACCTCTCCTACAATCAAAACGGACCCGATGTCAGTTCTATGTATTTGGATAATGGTTATTTGTTTTTCAGTGTCGATCCGGTCGAAGTTCAAGTTGATAACGACTCCATTGATTTAGAAATCCGTATCCGCGAAGGCGAACAAGCCTATCTTAAAAACATTATCATCAAAGGAAATACCCGAACAAACGACCATGTCATTGTTCGCGAACTAAGAACGCGTCCCGGACAATTGTTTAGCCGTGAAGCCATTATTCGTACCCAAAGAGAACTTGCCCAATTGAAATACTTCGATCCTGAAAAGCTGGGCGTCGATGTTCAGCCAAATCCAATTGATGGTACTGTAGATATTATTTATACTGTTGAAGAAACCTCTTCAGACCAAATAGAACTTTCAGGCGGCTGGGGTTATGGAAGAATAATAGGAACCGTCGGTCTTTCTTTCAACAACTTTTCCATCCGAAATATCTTTAATAAAAAAGCATATCAACCGGTTCCTTCAGGCGATGGACAAAAATTAAGTGTCCGCTTTCAAACCTATGGTGCCGGATACATGAGTTATAGCGCATCCTTTACAGAACCATGGCTTGGCGGAAAACGACCAAATGCACTCAGCGTTTCGCTGTATCATTCAAAATATTCAACTATAACTACTTACGATGCAAATGTTGACCCGACAAATTCTTTTTCAATAAACGGAATGACGATTGGAATTGGTCGCCGACTTACTTGGCCTGATGACTTTTTTCAAATGTATATGGGCATCAATTTGCAACAATATGTGTTAAAGAACTATAGTATCTTTAGTTTTGGCGATGGAACCGGTCAGTTTAATAACTTTAATTACACTTTGACCATCAATCGAAATTCTACCGATCAGCCAATCTACCCACGTGGCGGCTCCGATGTAGGATTTACAGCAGAACTAACTCCACCCTATTCGGCCTTTAGCAGTAAAGATTATGCCACTATGGATGTGGAAGATAAATACAGATGGGTGGAATATCATAAATGGAAAATGAAAGCCAATTTCTTCTCTTCTATTTTTGGCGATTTGGTATTGAGTACGCGTGCTCAATTTGGATTCCTTGGCTATTACAACAAAGATATTGGCGTTACGCCTTTCGATCGTTTCTATCTTGGCGGCGACGGATTGTCGGGATACAACAATATGGACGGCCGAGAACTCATTGGTTTGCGTGGATATTCCAACGAAAGTTTAACCGCCAATTATTCGCGCGACAACAATATTGGTAGTGTAATTTACAATAAATACACCTTGGAAATGCGCTATCCGCTTTCATTGAATCCGAGTGCAACTATATATGTAATGGGTTATTTTGAAGGAGGAAACTCTTGGGACAGTTTTGCCAATTTTACTCCCTTCAAAGTGTATAAAGCAGCCGGTGTTGGTGTTCGAGTGTTTTTACCAATGTTTGGACTCCTAGGATTGGATTGGGCTTATGGATTTGATGAAGTTCCCGGTTTGCCCGATGCAAATGGCGGACAGTTCCATTTTTCTATCAATCAAAGCTTGGATTAAACTTGGCACAATTTTGGATTTCATATTAAGCAAAGTATCAGATTTGATATTGAGAATACTAATTTAAAAATCAATGCTCATGAAAATACAAAATAAATTATACACCGGACTTTTAGTTGCCTTCTTTTTCGCCTTCACTACCCTCGGCTTTGGACAGAAATTTGCCTATGTTGATAGCGAATATATTTTGCAAAACATTCCAGAATATACCGATGCACAGAATCAATTAGACGAATTTTCACAAAATTACCAGACTCAAATAGAGAAACGTTTTAGCGAAATAGATCAGCTTTATCGCAAATATCAAGCCGATGCCGTATTACTGCCCGAAGACATGAAACGCAAACGGGAAGATGAAATCATCTCAACGGAGCGTGAAGTAAAAAAATTCCAAGAAGAAATATTTGGACAAGAAGGACAACTCTTCAAAAAACGAGAGGAATTGGTTTTGCCTATACAAGAACGCGTTTACAATGCCATCGAAAAATTAGCACAAGTCCGTGGTCTCGGAATTGTTTTCGACAAAGCAGCGGGCGCAAGTCTGTTATTTTCGGATTCAAAACTTGATATAAGCGACGATGTACTACAGGAACTTGGATTTAGTAACAATACGCAACGGAATAAATGATAAAAAATCTTAAAAACGTCTTTTTTATTCAGATAAAACTATAAATTTGCGACTTCTTGATTGATTGATAAGATTGCATTAAATTGTTGCCTCAGTCTAGATACATAAAAAATTAAACGAAACAGTTCACTTCCACGAATGGCAGGAACCAAATCAAAAACAAATTATAAACAGATGAAAAATATTTTAAAAGCTATCGTTGTTATCGTATTGTTTATTGCCGGCGCAAGTGCACAGGCTCAAACTGCTCCTCCTGTTAAAATTGGTTATATTGACTTCGCCGAAATTGTAAGCTTGATGCCTGGCCAAGATTCTATCAACAAGAAATTACAAGATTATGTGGCTTCGCTAGAGTCTCAAATGAAAGCAATGCAGACTGAGTATGAAGGCAAAATTAACAATTACCAAGCCACTCAGGCCACTATGAGTCAAATCATTAAACAAACGAAAGAAAAAGAAATTCTAGACTTACAACAAAGAATTGAAGCTTTCAATCAACAAGCACAAAACGAAATTCAAAATAAACAAATGGAATTAACCCAGCCTTTAATCAATCGCATCCAATCCGCGATTAAAGCAGTGGGTAAAGAAAATGGATTTACTTATGTCCTCAATGGAAACGAGCAAATTATTCTTTATGCCGAAGGCGGAATAAACATTCTGCCACTTGTGAAAAAGAAACTAGGCATTAAATAATTTTTTATAGCCTGAAGAAAAGCCGTCAAAATAAATTGACGGCTTTTTTGTTTTTACGCCGTATCTTTGCAAAATAAATGGCATCGAAAAGCCGAATCCAATGAAGTCGGAAGAATATATCCAAAAACTGTTCGAAATTGATACCGAGTCCGATTTTAACGATTTGAGTATAGCCGCCTTTCATTTTCAATACAAACACATTGCCATTTATCGTCAATTTGTAGATTCCCGAAAAATCCTACCGCAAAAAATTGCCCACTTTAGCCAAATTCCCTTTCTTCCTATCTCTTTTTTTAAAACTCACGCCTTAATAGCAGAGAAAGAAAAAACTCAGAAAATATTTAAAAGCAGCGGAACAACCGATTCTAGTCGCTGCCAACATTTTGTACAAAACCTATCGCTCTACAAACAAGCATTCTTCTTGGGATTTGAAAATATCTACGGCTCTGTCAGCAATTATTGCATCTTGGCATTATTGCCGTCGTATATCGAAAATGGCGATTCTTCACTTGTTTATATGGCCGAAAAACTCATTCAGAAAAGCAAACACAAAGAAAGCGGGTTTTACCTCAACAATCTGAACGAACTTATCAATAAACTCGAAGATTTAGAAAACAGAAATCAAAAAACAATCTTACTAGGCGTTTCCTACGCCCTGCTCGATGTAATCGAAAAAAAGCAGTTTCAATTGAAAAACACTATCATTATGGAAACAGGCGGAATGAAAGGCCGCCGAAAAGAAATGATTCGTGAAGAACTGCACCAGAAATTAAGCCTAGGATTTGGAACCGACAAAATACATTCCGAATATGGAATGACCGAATTGCTCTCTCAAACCTACTCCACAGGGAATGGAATTTTTGAAAATCCCCCTTGGATGAAAATTCTCATTCGAGATGTAAACGACCCCACCGCCTTTCTGCCAATTGGGCAGAGCGGCGGTATAAACGTAATCGATTTATCGAATCTTTATTCTATCTCGTTTATCGAAACCAAAGATCTTGGAAAAATTCTCCCAACAGGACAGTTCGAAATTCTTGGCAGATTCGACAACAGCGATGTAAGAGGATGCAACCTTTTGATTGTTTAAATAATTTATTTTAAAAATATTCGTTATTTAGTGATTCGCACTGTAACCGAATACAAAAGAAGCCGTCAATTGAACAACAAATTAAAACAACAAAGACTAAAACAATATATTGTGGCATGTTTTTAGCTAAAATCAAGCAAAAAAGCACTAAAAGACATTGTGAACGCTAAAAATAATTACCTTAGTAAACCAAATGAAAAGACAAACTACAATGACCATATTTAAGATAAATCCTTACTTTGCCAGCTCTTTGCTTTTAGCTTTTGTTTTAAGTATTAGCAGCCTAATGGCTCAAAAGGTTTGGACATTAAAAGATTGTATTGATTATGCTTTGCAAAATAATATTCAAATAAAGCAAAGCAAATTGCAGGTTCAGACAATTCAGGCCGATTTGAAACAAAGCAAATTTGAATTTGCCCCCTCATTGAATGCGTCTTCCTCCATCAATTACAATTGGGGAAGATTTGTTGGCCCTGAAAATACATATATAAACACCAAAAATACAAGTTCGAACTACAGTTTAAATAGCTCCGTTACCCTTTTTGATGGTTTTCAAAAATACAACGTTGTTAAGCAAAACGAACTCGACTACTCTTCCAGTCTATACGATTCGGAAAAAATGGAAAACGATATTGCCTTGCAATTAACAGGAGCCTATCTCAATATTTTGTTTAATCACGAAATGCTTTTAGTTGCCAAAAATCAAGCTGAAATCACAAAACAACAAATTACACGAACAAAAATATTGGTTGGAGCCGGAAAACTCCCAAAAGGAAATTTGATGGAAATCGAAGCCCAAGGATTGATGGAAGAAGTAAATGTGATTCGTGCCGACAATAACTTGAGCTTGTCTTATCTCGATTTGCTTCAAATTTTAGATTTGCCAGCAAATGAAGATTTTGAAATTGAACATCCCAATATCACCATCAATGATGAGCTTTCCGTAATTCCATCAGAGCAAGTTTATGCCAATGCCGTTGGTTTTATGCCTGAAATTAAACGTGCTGAACTGAATGTTTTAAGCTCAAACCGCGGACTTATGATTGCCAAAGGATCGGCATATCCATCCTTGTCACTGCGCGGCGGCATCAATTCTTCTGTAAACATCTCGGAAATCAACGAGCCTACCATGGCCTTTTGGGAACAACTTTCCGACAAGATGAACGAATATCTTTCCTTATCGCTGAACGTCCCCATTTTTAACGCCTACCAAACAACTACACGCGTTAAGAAAGCGGAAATTCAAACCCTAAACAGCAAATTCAATTTGGAGTTGGCAAAAAACGCCCTGCGCAAAAGCATTGAACAAAAGTATTTTGATGCCATTGCCGCATACAAAACCTTTCATGCCAACAAATCTACCGTTTTGTCCTTAAAAGAAGCGTTTAAATATACCGAAGAAAAATTTACTTTGGGAATGCTTAATTCTGTTGATTACAACATATCAAAATCAAGACTTACACAAGCCGAATCCGATTTGCTTCGAGCAAAATACGACTATATTTTCAAAACAAAAATACTTGACTTCTATATGGGAGTTGAACTAAAATTTTAAGCCAAATCCATAATTAAAAGAATTCTAAGATAATGAATAAAAAGCTGATTTATTGGATAGGAGGCGCTTTAATCATCGTGATTGTAGCGTTAGCCGTCCTGAAGAAAAATGGGAAAATAGGAAAATCCGAAACTACGAAGGTTACAGTTGAAAAAGTATCCAAAGTAACCATTGTAGAAACGGTGACCGCCAACGGGAAAATTCAACCCGAAAAGGACATCATGGTTAGCCCCTTCATCTCAGGCGAAGTGATTGAACTTACTGTTTTTGAAGGAGATATGGTAATAAAAGGCCAGCTTCTCGCAAAAATTGATCCCGAATCGTATGTGGCCGCTTACGAAAGAAGCGAAGCGGGTCTCAACTCGCAAAAAGCTTCAGAAGCAAATGCCCGTGCAAATATTGCTCAGGCCAAAGCCGAATTTATGAAAAATACCTTAGACTTCGAACGAAGCAAAGCTTTGTGGGAAAAGAAAGTGATTTCCGATTCGGATATGGAAACAGTTAGATCGGCCTACGAAGTTTCAAAATCGCGCGTCGATGCCGCCGAACAAACTTTAAAATCGGCCGAATTTCAAGTAAAAAGTTCTCAGGCTTCTTTGCGTGAAGCCAAAGAAAATCTAAACAGAACAGCCGTTTACGCTCCACAAGATGGTACTGTTTCCAAACTAAATATCGAACGTGGCGAACGCGTTACAGGAGCTTCCCAGTTTTCGGCAGGAACAGAGCTTATGCGCATCGCAAATCTAAATAGTATGGAAGTAAATGTAGAGGTCAGCGAAAACGACATTGTTCGGGTTCATTTTGGCGATACTACACTAATTGAAGTAGATGCTTATCTCAATCGAAAATTTAAAGGATTAGTTACCGAAATAGCAACTTCTGCAAATACCACTGGAACAAGCGCAAATCAAGTTACCAATTTTGCTGTAAAAGTTAGAATATTGAGCGATTCGTATAAAGATTTGGTCCCTGAAAACAATCCGGCCTATTCTCCATTTCGCCCCGGAATGTCTGCATCAGTAGATATTCAAACGCATACCGAATGGAATGTATTGTCAGTACCAATTGCTGCAGTAACCACAAGAGCCGATACGAGCGGTCGTATTTTGTCCGCCGTCGAAAAACGCAACGAGAAGAAAGAAGCAGAAAGTGAAACAAGCCCCGCAAAAAAGGAAGTGAAAGAATATGTATTCCTTTATGTAAATGGAAAAGCAGAAATGAAAGCCGTAAAAACAGGAATTCAAGACAATACAAATATCCAGATATTAGAAGGTGTCGAAGTCGATCAAGAGGTTATTACCGGCCCTTATAGCTCCGTTTCAAAAACATTAAAAAATCACGACGCTGTCGAAAAAACAGATAAGAAAGATCTGTTTAACGTAGAAAAGAAATAAATAAATCCGCATACGCAAAAGGCTGCTTAATTCTCTAAGCGGCCTTTTTTGTTTTCCATTAATAGAAAACGTACAGATACCCAATAGTGGGGATTGCACACAAAATTAGTTCTGCTCAATTTTGTGCAAAAAATATATCCGATCCTCATGAAAATAATAGCAAGCGTTTTTGCCACTCTTTTATTTAGCACCATCTTTGCTCAAAATGAGAAACTGAATTTTATAGACTTCAATACAAGCGACCGATTGCAAAATCTAGAGCCCTCAAAAATAAAAATTGGCGGCTACGGTCAGGTTGATTACAGTCAGGCACTGGTTAACGAAACCAAGGGCGTAGGAACCTTAGATGTTCATCGTCTTGTTTTGTTTTTGGGCTATTCATTTAATCAAAAATGGGAAATGGTTACCGAGATTGAACTCGAACATGTACAAGAAATATTTGTCGAACAAGCCTATTTAACCTATAAACACAACAAATACATCAATTTTAAAGGCGGTTTGATTTTAATCCCAATGGGTTATATCAACGAATACCACGAACCACCCTCTTTTTTCGGAGTTGAAAGACCCTTGCTCGACACAAAAGTTGTTCCAACTACCTGGCGCGAAATTGGTATAGGAATCTATGGACGAATTCCGGAAATAGGCGCAAAATATCAATTGTATGTGGTAAATGGATTTATTGGGTATGATGATGTTGCAAAATTCGACGGCGCTTCCGCCTACCGAAATGGACGTCAAAAAGGTGCAGAATCATTGTTAAATTATCCAAATCTAAGCGGCAAAATTGAACTTTTTGGAATCAAAAACATAAAACTAGGACTTTCGGGCTATTTTGGAAAATCGCAATCGAGTCTGGTTTCCGAAATAGCAAAAATCAATACAGCCGAGCTTTCACAAGCCGATAGTTCCGTCATTACGGTAAATATGATTGGCCTGAATGCGGCTTATAACAAGGGCGCGCTCCAATTACGAACCCAAGCGGTATATTCCCACAATAACAATGTTGTTGCTTACAATGCCTTCGGAAAAACGAATTTAGGGAAAGAACTTTTTGGATATTATTTTGAAGCTTCCTACGCCGTTTATTCAAGCGCCAAAACGACCGCTAGGTTGGTGCCGTTTCTGCGTTTCGAAAATTTTGACACGCAATTTTCAGTCGATCCCGC
>DYSK01000091.1 GCA_020718315.1 Draconibacterium orientale | reverse complement strand
GAAGTTTTGAACGAATTCTTGAGTGGTTTGGTAAAGGGAATAATCGTTGAGAACTACGAAAATCCAATTTATTTAAAAAATGGCGAATTGCGTTATATAACTTGGAATAATTCAATCCTGCGCAACAACCGGAACGAAATTATTGGTACGGTTAGTATAGGTCAAGATACCACAAAATCATATATTGACAAAATTGAAAAAGAAAGGATTACAAAAGAATTATGTGCGCTCAATACTCGATTGCAAGAGCTTGAATTTATAGTAAATAAAAGCAAATCAGTGGCCTATCTTTTAAGAATTGAAGAGAAGTGGCCTGTGGAATTTATTTCCGAAAACATTTTGCAATACGGCTATCACTCGCACGAATTTCTTAAATCCGGATTAACTTTTTCAGAAATTATTTTCGCAAATGATCGGGAGAGTGTATTTAGGGAATTAGAAAGTCAGCTAGTTGTCAATGCGCCATCATTTATGCTTGAATACCGAATTGTTGACAAATCTGGTGTGTTACACTGGATACAGGATCAATTATTTGTTCGTCGGAATGCTGAGAATAAGGCCACTCATTTGCAGGGAATATTTGTGGATATAAACCAACTTAAAAGGTCTGATGAGCAGTTGCGCGAAAGTCATGAAATTTTTAAAAAATTTATGAATAGCACATCGGCTTTGGCTTGGATAAAAGACAAAGATTTGAATTACACTTTTATAAATCGTGCTTTCGAAAAGCAGCAAAACATAGCTCTACATGAAATTTTGGGTAAAAATGATTTTGATATCTGGGACAACAAAACCGCCAAAATTATACAAGAAAATGATCGGCTTGCTCTTTTAAGGAATGATGTATTTGAAACAGAAGAACAGGTTTATGATAAAGACGGAAATCTGCACGAGTCCTTAGTTTTTAAATTTCCTTTGCAATTATCGAACAACCAAAGTTGGGTAGGAGGAATGGCTATTGATAATACGGAACGAAAATTGGCCGAAATTAAATTAAAAGAAAGCGAAACACGGCTTTCGCTTTTCTTTTCGCAATCGCTCGATGGATTCTTTTTTATGATGCTCGATGAAGCGGTTGAATGGAATGATTCTGTCGATAAGGAAAAAGTAATCGATTATACATTTAAACATCAGCGCATTACAAAAATAAATCAAGCCATGCTCGATCAATATGCTGCAAATGAGGAGCAATTTATAGGTTTAACACCGGCTGATTTTTATGCCCATAATCTTGCGTATGGAAAACAATTATGGAGCGACTTTTTTGATGCCGGAAAATTGCATATCGATACCATCGAAAAGAAATTTGATGGAAGCGATATGATAGTTGAAGGAGATTATATTTGTATATACGATTTGCAAAAACGCATTATAGGGCATTTTGGAATTCAAAGAGATGTAACACCGGCGCGAAAAAACGAAGAATTATTACAACAAAAAATAGACGAATTGGAAGCCTATTTTGAAAACAATATTTCGGCTGATTACCTTGCTACCGCTGAAGGAGAAATTATTAGCTGTAACAAAACTTTCGTCGAATTATTTGGTTTTAAGCAAAAATCTTCTGCAATTCACTTTAATTCCAATAAACTATATAGTAATCAGGACGATCAGAAACTACTGCTCAAGCAAGTAAGAGCCAACGAAAAAATAGAAAATTACGAACTGCAATTGCTAACACTCCAAGGCAAAATGCTAAATGTGATTCTAAATGTTGTTGGTATATTCAGCGAGGCGGGAAATCTGAATATGATAAGAGTTTATATAGTGGATATTACGGCTCGCAAAAAAGCCGAGGAAGCTTTGCGTAAACTTTCGCAGGCCGTGGAACAAAGCCCTGCTTCTATTGTTATTACTGATACAAGCGGAAAAATTGAATACGTAAATGCAAAATTTTGTGCTTTGACGGGTTATACGTTAGAGGAAGTTTTAGAACTAAACCCAAGCGTATTAAGTACAGGCGAAACTCCTTCGAGCGAATATTCGCTACTTTGGAAAACCATTTTTTCGGGAAAAGAATGGAAAGGCGTTTTTCATAACAAAAAGAAAAATGGAGAATTATACTGGGAGTCGGCCTTAATTTCGCCCGTATTTAATGAGGAACAGGAAATTACACATTTTCTGGCCATTAAAGAAGATATAACAGAAAAAAAGAAATATGACTTGGAACTCGTTAAAGCCAAAGAAAGAGCCGAAGAAAGTGAAAAAAGGATCGCTATTCAGAAAGCTGAAATTGAATTGAACAACGAACGATTGGAAAGTTTGCTCAGGATTTCAGATTATCCGGCCGATTCTGTACAGCAATTATTGGATTTTGCTTTAGCCGAAGCCATCAAAATGACGTCTAGTAAAATAGGCTATATTTATTTTTACAATGAAACTACACAGCAATTTACGCTTAATTCGTGGTCGAAAGAGGTGATGCCAAAGTGTGAAGTCAAAGAAATCCAAACCGTATACGATTTAACTAAAATCGGCTGTTGGGGAGAAGCCGTTAGGCAACGGAACCCAATCATTATCAATGATTATCAAGCCGAAAGTAATTATAAAAAAGGAACTCCAGAAGGTCATGTAAAATTGTTCAAGTTTTTAACTATTCCTCTGTTTTCGGAAAATAAAATTGTTGCTGTAGTGGGCGTTGCAAACAAAATCGAAGATTACAACAATTCCGATATTCGACAATTGAATCTACTCATGGGTAGCGTATGGAAAATCATGGAACGTCATGTGCTTGTTGCTAATCTGAAAGAAGCAAAAGAAAAAGCCGAAGAAAGTGATAAATTAAAATCGGCATTCCTCGCCAATATGAGTCACGAAATTCGTACGCCAATGAACGGAATACTCGGGTTTACACAATTGCTTAAAGAAAAGGAGATAACAAACAATGAACGACAACAATTTGTGGAAATAATTGATAAAAGTGGCCGAAGGATGCTTTCCATTATCAACGATATTGTTGATATTTCTAAAATAGAATCGGGGCAAATGAAAGTTTATATATCAAAAGTAAATGTTAATGAGTATTTTAAAGAATTATTCTCTTTCTTCAAGCCCGAAGCAGAAACCAGAGGTCTTCATTTTGGCATAAGAAATGAATTTTTTGAGAAAGAAATAATTTTAACAACCGATCGCGATAAATTTTATGCCATTTTTGTGAACCTGATTAAAAATGCCCTGAAATATACAAACCACGGAAGCATTGAATTTGGATGCAGATTAAAAATATCAGAATCTGAGGGTAAATTTCCAACTTCAGCGAACGAATCAGAATTGACCGAATTGGAATTTTATGTGAAAGACAGCGGAATTGGAATCCCATTCGATCGGCAAGAAGCTATTTTCGAGCGATTTATTCAAGCCGATTTGGAAGATAAGCAAGCCTTGCAAGGAGCCGGACTTGGATTGGCCATTTCCAAAGCATATGTGATTATGCTCGGAGGAAAAATAGGCGTTCGAAGTGAACTAGGATTGGGTTCTACCTTTTATTTCACGCTGCCATATAGCAATATAATGGATAGTAAAAATACTGAAATGATAGAAATTCAACCAAAGCAAACAAAAAAATGGGCTATGAAAATATTAATTACCGAAGATGACGAGGCGTCGGAATATTTACTCACGCTTATTTTGAAAAAACTAAGTGACGAAATACTCGTAGCTAAATCCGGAAAAGAAGCCGTGGAGATTTGTCGCCAGAATTCGGATATCAAATTGGTGCTCATGGATATACAATTGCCAGATTTGAACGGTTACGAAGCCACTCAGCTAATACGGCAATTTAATAAGGATGTTATTATTATCGCTCAAACTGCCTTTGCATTGGAAGGTGATGAGCAAAAAGCGTTAGCCGCCGGGTGTAATGATTATATTTCGAAACCAATAAGTAAACGTGAGCTGATTGAAAAAATAGAAAAATATTTTTAATTGGATTTCAGAATGGAAGACGTATTGAGCTTGATAGGGTATAAACCTTTATTTTAAAGAACCTATAAAAGGGATGTTCCTAATATATTGATTCTCTTTTTGCTAATTTCTTCTTAGAAGCAATATAAATAATTTTTTTAAAGTGTTTAAAATGATTTATCTTTACAAAAAATTTTAAAAAGAAATATAAATACGCAATTATTTAGCGAAAGTTATTCGTAATTAATAAAAAGTTTCTATCTTTGCCGCGATGCGTTAATTTTAAGTGGGAATAATAATTGGCTCCTAATCATTGATTTGATTAGGAGTTTTTTTTTATTCTTAAATAAAATGTTAAAATATTTTAAAATAATTGTAAAGTGTATTAAAAAAATGTACTTTTACCACGCGTTAATTTTAAGTGGGAATAATAATTGGCTCCTGATCATTGATTTGATTGGGAGTTTTTTTATTGTAAAAAAAATGTTAATTATTTTTTAAAAATATTTGAAAAGTGTCTTAAAAAGATATATCTTTACTGCGCGTTAATTTTAAGTGGGAATAATAATTGGCTCCTGATCATTGATTTGATTGGGAGTTTTTTTATCTTTGTGAAAAGAGCGAAAAATGGGTCATTTAGAAGAGCTCAATCTATTGTATGTAAAATGGAAAAATACTTTTCCAACGAATATTACCCCTCTCAGTAGTAATTCAGGTGGACCAAGATTGTATTTTAGGATTTATTCCGAAAAGAATAGTATCATCGGTGCTTACGGTTCTGATCTGAAAGAAAATAATGCATTTTTTTATTATACTAAATTATTTCATTCTGCTGGAATGTCTGTTCCAGAGCTTTATATTTCGGATTCCTCATTACCGTATTATTTAGTTGAAGATTTGGGCGACCTTAATCTGTTGGATTTATTGAAATTTGAAGGCGAATCAGAGCGAATTAAGTTGTTGTATCAAAAGGCCATCCATCGTTTGATTGAAATGCAAATTTTTGGGGGCGAGCAGTGCGATTTTAATTCTTATGCATATCCTCGTGCAGCATTTGATTCGCAATCCATTCTATGGGATTTAAATTATTTTAAATATTATTTTTTGAAAATGACTGAAATACCTTTTGATGAGCAGTTGTTGGAAAATGATTTTCAAATTTTGGCATATAGGATGAGCGAAATTGGAGGACAGAATTTTATGTTTCGCGATTTTCAGGCTCGAAATATCCAAATTCGCAACGATGAAGTTTGGTTTATCGATTACCAAGGTGGTAGAAAAGGACCAATGTTATACGATTTAGTCTCTTTGCTCTATCAAGCTTCGGCTAATCTGAGTCCCGCTTTTCGTGATGAATTAAAAAATGAATATAAGCAAGTCGTCCTTCAAAAAGAAATATACGTGGAAGCCGATTTTGAAAACGATTTTTATTCTATTTTATTTATACGAATACTTCAAACCTTAGGAACATACGGTTACAGAGGTTTGATTGAAGGAAAAATGTATTTTAAAGAAAGTATTCCTTTGGCATTGGCAAATCTGGAAAAATTGATTTATTCATCTGAATTTAAATGGGAGATCCCTTATTTTTTAGAACTTTTAAAACAGATTTTAAAATATAAATCTAAATTTGTGACGAATCTCTAAGTATGCTAACAATAACAATCACTAGTTTTTCGTTTTTAAATGGGCCTTCTCCGCAAGATGAAAGTGGGAATGGAGGCGGTTTTGTATTTGACTGCCGTGCACTGCCAAACCCCGGTCGCTTGGACGAATTTAAAAGTTTGAGCGGAAAAGACGCTCCTGTAGTTCAATTTCTCGATTCAAGTTCAGAAGTTGCCCACTTTCTGGAAGCTGTTTATTCGCTTGTCGATCAATCCGTAAAAAAATATCAAGAACGCGATTTTTCGAATCTGATGATTGGTTTTGGTTGCACGGGCGGTCAGCATCGCTCTGTGTATGCCGCCGAAAAGCTGTCCGGATTTTTGAAAGAAAATTTTGATGTAAACATTCGCCTTTTTCATTTAAATCAAGAAAACTGGAGGAAATTTGCATAATAAGATTCAGGAAGATAAGGCGTATGCTTTGAAGAAGAAGCAGTTATTGAAATTTAATTTCTGGATTATTTTTGGAACATGGTTGCCATTTGTGTTTATAGCAGTCATATCCAATTCATTGACGTTGATTGCTCAAATGATTATGGGTGCTGCACAAAGCTTATCTGTTCTTTTGAGTTGGATGACAGCTCGACATTCATTCCGAAAACAAACGCGTTTGTACAGGTCGGAAAAAATGAATGCATTATTTATGGCGTTTGTTTTTTTAGCTTCTTTTTTTGTGGTGATTGGAATGGCTACGGAGCGTATTTTCAATCCAAGAGAGATAAAGCACGATATTGCATTGATTGGTTTGTTGGTGAACAGCTTTTCTATTCCTGTTAATTTTATTCAATGGCGAAGAAATTACAATCTCTCTAAACAGAAGTTATCGCTAATTATGGAAGGACAATGGGCTTTGTTTCAGATAAAATTTTTTACAGTGCTTATGGTTGAGATTTCGTTGCTGCTTTTCTTTTTGTTGGAAGGAAAAGGAATTCATGCTTACATCGATTCGTTTTTCAGTTATGCACTTGCGTTTCTTACGCTTTTTTCGTCCGTTCGCTTATTTGCAAAATCGAAAAATCCTAGATAATAAAAAAAGGCTTGCTTTCTCTGAAAAAACAAGCCTTTTGTCGGTTCACTACAATTTACTTTAGATGATCAAATAAAAACTCGGTCATTTTTGTATAAAGATTTAAAGTGGTGTTTTTTCCGGTATAGATTCCGTGGTTGCTGTTTGGATAAATCATCAGCTCAAATTGCTTGTTTGCAGCCACCAATGCGCTTATGAAATCGAAAGTGTTTTGAGCATGTACATTGTCGTCGGCTTCGCCATGAACCAAAAGAAAATTCCCTTTTAATTTTTCAACATGGTTGATCGGCGAATTATCATCGTAGCCGAGCGCGTTTTCCTGAGGTGTTCTCATAAATCGTTCGGTGTAAATATTGTCGTAATATCTCCAATTGGTAACCGGCGCAACGGCTATTCCGCTACTGAAAATTTCGGCTCCTTTTGTCATGGCCAACGAGCTCATATAACCGCCATAACTCCAGCCAAATATGCTTATTTTGTCCGCATCAACATATGGGAGCGTGCTGATGTATTTTGCTGCATCAATCTGGTCTTGGATTTCGTATTTTCCCAATTGTAGATAAGTCATCTTTTTAAATTCTTCGCCGCGAAATCCAGTGCCACGATTGTCGACAGAGAGAATGATTACATCGTTTTGGGCCAGCAAATGAAACCAAGCATCACGGCTTCCGCCCCAGCGATTTTGAACAGTTTGGGAGCCTGGGCCGCCATAAACATAAAACAAAACCGGATATTTTTTGTTTGCATCAAAATTTAGTGGGAGAATTCGATAGGCGTTTAGGTCGATCTCTTCTGTTGTTTTCAGGCGAAAGAATTCTTTTTTTAGAAATCCAAATTTTTGAACAGTTGTATTGAGCAATGAATTGTTTTCCAGTGTTTTAATCAATTTGCCGTTTTTGGTTTTCAAACTGAAAATAGGTGCTGTATTGGCATCGCTCCAATTGGAAATATAATAATCGAAATTGGAACTAAAACTTACTGAATTCCAGCCGGTATTTGTTTCTATTTCAAACATTTTCCCTTTCAAATCAACACCAAAAATTTCGCGGTTGATGGGAGAGCTCTTGGCTGCACTGAAATAAACCACTTTGTTTTGTTTGTCGAAACCGATCATCTGATCAATGTCCCAATTTCCGCTCGTAAGTTTTTTTATTAGCTCACCTTGCATCGAAAAATAATAAATATGCTTAAATCCTTCCGATTCGCTGGTAAATAGAAAACCTTCGTTTGCTGCTTTTTTGCCCGAAACAAAATAAAGATCGTCGGCAATATCTACATAATATTTGTTTGATTCGGTGTAAATGACCTCTGATATTCCACTTTGTGGGTTGGCAAGCAGCAATTCCAATTTGTTTTGCAATCTGTTTAATCGTGAAATAGCAAGTGCTTCATCTGAATTGGTCCATTGAATACGTGGGATATACATATCCGTTTCTTCTCCAATATCTATTTTTCGCAATTTCCCATCGCTAACGGCATAGGCATATATATTTACGATGGAATTGACTTCGCCTGCTTTGGGATATTTGTACTTTTCGTGGCGTGGGTAAAGGCTGCCATAGTAAGTAAGCTCATATTCGGGCACTTGGCTTTCGTCGAATTTGTAAAAAGCGAGGAATTTGCCGTTTGGCGACCAAAAATAGGCTTGCGAAAAGCTAAACTCTTCTTCGTAAACCCAATCAGCAGAACCATTGATAATGGAACCTGGTTTTCCATCCTGTGTAATTTGTATTTCGTTGCCAGTTGCTAGATCTACTATAAAAAGATTGTTGTCGCGAACAAAAGCAATTTTTGATCCGTCGGGCGAAAAACTAGCCAAACTTTGTTTGCCATTGCTCGAAAGGGCTTTTAATTTTTCGCTTGCCAGATCGTAGATGTAGAAATCGGATTTGGTACTGTGGCGGTAGATAGATTCCGTATTTGTTGCCAGCAAAACCTGTGTTTCGTTTTGATTGAAATTGTAGGAATCGATGCTTAGCTTGCCGGAATTTTCCAACAGCAGTTTGGAAGCATCCACAATCAATCTGGTTTCTTCACCGGTTTTGTAGCTCGATTCCACAATTCCCTGAACATTTTGTTGACAATAATGTTCTCCATCTTTCATCGAAACGATTCCCCGAATCGATTTTGCACTGAATTGTCTGCTGTTGAAAATGTCGTCGAGGGTGAGTTTGGATTGTCCAAAACTTTGTA
>DYSK01000090.1 GCA_020718315.1 Draconibacterium orientale | reverse complement strand
GATATCAACTCCAGGTTTCCATCACCGCTTACCGAATATTTTACCACAACCGCTTCATTGGTTTTCAAGCTGAGCCGATCAATACTCGAACTGATTGAATATTCGCCCACAGCGCCACTAAAATCCAGCGGTTTTCCTTGTGAAGGCAATGGAACAACTTCGATGCTGATTTTTTTTGTAGCGAGCTTTTTTTCGACACTTTGATAGGCATTATTAAAGAAAGGATCGTTGAAAAAGCTATCGAAAAAGGGATCGTTCGAATTCGTTTTTTTCTTGCTGTTTGGTATTTTGGCAACACAACTCAATTCCATAGGTGCAATCTCCAATCGGCCGGATTTTTGGGCAAAAAGAGCTTCTCGCTTTAAATCGGCAACAATATATTCTTTTCCATTAACGGTTTGATTGTATTGTTTCAACTGCTCGCTATTGTCCATCAAATTTACACTCCAAAATCCGGGATATGCCGAAAGTTTATCTACCGAAAGATTTGAAACGGGAACAAGGGTGAATATTTTGTTGCTAAGCAAAATCTGCTCGCCTTGAAAAACTTTTTTCTTGTTTACAAAAACTTTAATAAAAAGCTGGTCGTCGCCCACATCTTCGAGCGTAACCGACTCCGATGCGGTAGCGGTGGAACTGGTATTTGTGCCAGCAGAACTTCCTGCCACAACCTCGATAGACTGCGCTTTTGTTGTATATTCTTTGCCGTCGATCTTGCATTTTGCAGCACCAATTGTAAACGAACCCGCTGTTGGCGCAGCAAAAATATAACTATATGAAATATTGATGTTTTGCGACACTTTCCCATTTACAAAAGAAATGCTCGAACTTTGCGCTTGGTTGGGACCGCTTAGAAGTTGAAATCCATCAAAGGTGGGGGCCCGAAACTCGTCGATTTCTGCATTGACAACAAAAACAATGTTAAACCGCTGTCCTTGACTTACTCTATCGGGAGCTTTCATCGTAAAGCTTACATCTTGCGCTATCAGATGAGAACTGAACAAAACTAACAGTAGGCTAAGTAGGTGTAGCAATCGGTTCATTTTTTCTTATTTATTTGGCTGTTACAAAAGTATAAAATCTTAGCATTGGGAGCTATACAAGTTTTGCTTACCAATCTTTCTCTTTTTTTACTACTCTTGCATTTACCAGTTTTCCTTTTTTTAATTTTTCTAACGTCTTTTTTTCGTTATTTTTCAATGCTTCAAGCATTCGTTCAGCATCTTGTTTCGAAATTTGCTTGGATTGCTGATCGTTCATTTGCTGTTCAGGACTTCCCTTTTGATCTTGATTCTGTTTGGAGTCTTGATTGTTTTGCTGTTGATCTTTCTTGTCTTGCTGATCTTTTTGCTGATCTTGCTGATCTTTCTTGTCTTGCTGATCTTTTTGTTGATCCTTATTTTGATCTTTTTGTTGGTCTTTGTTTTGATCCTTGTTTTGATTTTGCTGCTCTTGTTGTTTTTTCAGCATTTGTCGAGCATAATCCAAATTGTATCGTGCATCGTCGTCGGCAGGATTGTTGCGCAAGGCCATTTTGTAAGCTTCTATGCTTTGTTCGTATTGTTTAGCCTTTAAAAAAGAGTTTCCCAGATTATAGAATGATTTCGATTTCTGCTCTTTGGAAACATCGGCGTTGGCAATTTTCGCAAATGTTTCGGCGGCTTTCTGAAAGTCTTCTTGCTGATAAATGGCATCACCCAAATTAAAACTGCCCGTCAAAGAATTGGGATTCCGATCCAATGCTTTGCGATAATCGAGTTCGGCTTGCGAATAATTGCTGCTTTGATAGGATTTGTTTCCTTGGCGAACCAATGTTTTATCGCTTTGCGCTTGAACCCAAAGAGAAACTGTTAGAAATACGATTAAAACGAACTTCTTTCTCATATCTTCCTATTTTCAAAAAGTTTAATTTTTACGGCAAACTTGCTTTTTCGCTCAAATATCAAAAGTTCGATCACCAGCAAAAACAAAGCCAATCCAATAAAATATTGAAACCTGTCTTCGTAACTCGAAAACACCTTGGTTTCGTATTTCTGACGTTCCATTTTGCTTATTTCGTCAAAAACCTGATTTAGTCCGGCTGAAGTGTTGTTTGCGCGCACATAAATGCCTTCTCCGGCGACGGCTACTTTTTGCAAAGTTTGTTCGTCGAGTTTAGTAATAACGGTTTTTCCCGAAATATCTTTTTTGTAACCCATTTGTTGCCCGCTTCTGTATTCGGGAATGGGAGCGCCTTCGGGCAAGCCTATTCCAATGGTATATACTTTCACTTCTTGTTCAATAGCCTTTTCGGCGGCGGCAATTGGATTGTCGTCGTGGTCTTCGCCATCGGTAATTATTACAATGGCTTTTTCGTGGTTGTTTGTTTGAAAAGCCTTGAGCGACAATTCAATGGCCTGACCAATGCTTGTGCCTTGCGTTGGAACTATTTCGGTATCGATGGTGGACAAAAATAATTTTGCAGCACTGTAGTCCGAAGTTATCGGCAACTGCATATACGCTTTACCGGCAAAAACGACTATTCCAATCCGATCGCCTTCGAGTTTATCAATCAATTGAGCGATAGCACGTTTGGCACGTTCCAAACGATTGGGCTTTATGTCTTCGGCCAACATACTGTTTGAAACATCCAATGCAATGACCAAATCCACGCCTTTTCGTTCCACTTCTTCCAGTTTTGAGCCAATTTGCGGATTTGCCAATCCGAAAATCAAAAAGAAATAAGCACTTGCCAACAACAAAAATTTCAACCAAATCTTAAAGTTAGATTTATCGGGCATCAAAGAATTTACCAGTTCGGCAGTTCCCAATTGCTTGACATTTCTTTTTCTTCGGAGCAACATCACCCAAAAGAGCCCAAAAAAGAGTGGCAAAAGGAGCCAAGCGTACAAATAATTTATTTCTTCAAAACGAATCATTTCCATAGTCTGAACAATTAAGGAATGGTTTTTAGATAGAGGTATTTGAATAAAAGCAAGAAAATAAAGAAGCCTAAGGCAGCCAAAGCATACGGCTTAAATTCTTCTTTTTTCTGGCTAAATACCGTAACATCTATTTTTGATTTTTCCAATTCGTCAATTTCTTTATAAATTTCTTGCAGTTTTTGATTGCTCGTAGCTCTAAAATATTTCCCGTCGGTGGTGGCCGCAATTTGCTTGAGCAGCGGTTCATCAATTTTCACTTCCATCGGTCGTAATTCAATACCAAAAGGAGTTTGAACGGGATAAGGTGCCGTTCCAATTGTTCCAACACCAATGGTGTAAACGCGAATCCCATATAATTTGGCAATTTCGGCGGCAGAAGAAGCATCGAGCGAACCCATATTGTTGATTCCGTCGGTGAGCAAAATAATTACTTTTGTAACGGCCTGACTGTCTTTCAATCGTGCCAAAGCAGTAGCCAATCCATCACCAATGGCCGTTCCGTCTTCGATCATGCCACTTTTTACATCGTCGAACAGCGTTTTTAACACTTGATGATCGGTGGTGAGTGGACATTGTGTAAAGGCTTCGCCGGAAAATATAACCAAACCTACCCGATCATTCGATCGGCCTTCGATAAAATCGATGGCTACTTTTTTAGAAGCTTCCAGCCGATCGGGTTTTAAATCTTGCGCCAACATACTTCCCGAAACGTCGAGTGCCATCACAATATCAATTCCTTTAACGGATGTATTTTGTTGCTTTGCCGTACTTTGCGGGCGAGTCAAAACCACAACAAGCAAAGCTAAGATAATCATTTTCAATACAAAAGGCAAATGAATTAAGCGTTGACGAATTGTTTTTGGTGTGTCTTTCAACCGACTCAATCCCGAAAAACGCATTTGCGCATAATTTTGTTTGTGTCGAAACCAATACCAAACAACAAAAATGGGGATGCTCAACAAGATGTAAAAAAATTCGGGGTTTACGAAATTGAAGTTATTCCACATTTTTCACCTCCTCTATTTTTGTTTCCACTTCCAACTGCTTGGTTTCGTTTACAAAATCGATTCCTTGATTTAAGCAAGTATCGTTTTCTAAGGCAACAGGATTGGCTTTTGCAAATTTCACCAAATCCGAGAGTTCAAGACTGGATTTGAGTTTTTGCATTGCTTGATCATTAATTTGATGACTGCTCAAACCTTCGACAATTTCCGAAGTAGTCATTTCAACGGCAGCCACTTGAAAGCGTTCTTCTATATAAATTCGTAGAATATCGGACAATTCGGTATAGTATTCTTTCACTTTTCCGGCTTGCCACAATTTTTTCAATCGTAAACGCGCCAAATCGTCCAAAGCTTTTTCGTGCGCAGGAAGTTGTTGTTCTGCTTTTTTGAATAAAGGTCTTTTCTTCCGCTTACGATAAAAATAAAAAGCAACAAAAAGGAGTGCTCCAATTGCCAATGCCAGAATTATCCAAGGCAGAAATTCCATAATGGTATAAGGTTCGGGCAATGGACCAACAATGGGTTTGATGGGTTTTGTTGTGTCGGCGGCGACAGTAAAAACACTTATCAGTCGCGGATCCGAAACAAGAATACTTAAATTGGTATCGCCACTGTTTTTGTATCCAAACGAAAAAGCCGGCAACACAAAATAGCCGCTATCGAAAGCCGTAACTTTCAATTGCTGATGAAAGTTTGTGATTCCTTTTTTTTCGCTGGTGTCGATTTTTGTTTTTGCAACAACTTCCAGATTTGGACCAAGCGAATCGGGCAAATGAGGAAAAAATCCTTGCAAATTCGAAGGAAAAGTAAAATCAATGTCCACCTGAAGTTGTTGACCAATCAAAATAGCATTGGTGTCGATTTTCACTTTCACTTCTTGTGCCAAAAGAGCGATTGAGAAAAGACTAAAAGAAAAGATAGCCAGCCATTTTTTTATCATGCTCTTCCCTCCCGTTTTTTAAACATTTTCATCAAGGGAACCACATAATCTTGGCCTGTGGAAATTTCTGCTAAGTCAACACCGCTTTTTTTCACAACATCGCGAATTTTAAGCGCAAATTGATTGGCTTGGTTCGAAAAGTGATCTCGAACTTCTTTGCTAGAAGTGTCTACCCACATACTTTGTCCTGATTCGGCATCTTTTATTTGGAGCATTCCTACATTTGGTATGCTGTTTTCGCGTTCGTCGCTCACGCGAATGGCCATCAGATCGTGTTTATTTCCGGCAATTTTTAACGCATCGGAATAGGATTCGTCCATAAAATCGGAAAGCAAAAAGGCAGTGCAACGTTTTTTAATGGCATTGGTTAAAAATTTCAATGCTTCCGAAATATTTGTTCCAGAATTGTCTGCTTTAAAATCGACCAGTTCGCGGATAATTCGCAATATATGAGTGCTGCCTTTTTTGGGAGGAATAAATTTTTCAATCTTATCGCTGAAAAAGATAACCCCTACTTTATCGTTGTTTTGAATGGCCGAAAAAGCCAAAACAGCTGCAATTTCTGTAATCACATCGAGTTTGAAATTGGTGTTTGTACCAAAATTATTTGATCCGCTCACATCAATCAAAAGCATTACAGTCAGTTCACGTTCTTCTTCAAAAACTTTGATAAATGGTTTATTAAACCGTGCTGTAACATTCCAATCGATCGCACGCACATCATCGCCATATTGATATTCGCGCACTTCACTGAAAGCCATTCCTCGCCCCTTAAAAACAGAGTGATATTGTCCCGAAAAAACCTGACGAGACAAACCACGCGTTTTTATTTCGATTTTCCTTACTTTTTTGAATATCTCTTTTGCTGTCACGCTCGTGTTCGTTAATTAAGATAAATATTTCCAATAACTTTTTTCTATCCAAATTGAAAAGAATAAAGTGTTTCTATGGAACCTCAACCGTGTTCAATATATCATTGATGATATCTTCTGTGGTGATATTTTCGGCTTCTGCTTCGTAGGTCAATCCTATTCTGTGGCGCAACACATCATGAGCCACCGCGCGAATATCTTCCGGAACTACATAGCCTCTGCGTTTGATAAAAGCGAATGCTTTTGCTGCCAATGCCAAGCTGATACTTGCTCTTGGCGATCCGCCAAAGGCGATAAATCCTTGCAATTTTGCCAGCTTATATTTTTCGGGATAGCGCGAAGCAAAAACAATATCGGTGATGTATTTTTCTATTTTCTCATCCATATACACTTCACGTACCACTTCACGTGCGCGGATAATGTCTGCTGGTTTTACAACTGCATCAATTTTCGCAAACGTATTTTGGATATTCTGTCTCAAAATAAGGATTTCTTCGTCTTGTTTTGGATACGTGATCACCACTTTCAGCATAAAACGGTCCACTTGCGCTTCGGGCAATGGATAAGTTCCTTCTTGTTCAATCGGATTTTGAGTAGCCATAACCAAAAACGGATCGGGCAATTTATAGGTTTCTTCACCAATTGTAACTTGACGTTCTTGCATGGCTTCCAACAACGCACTTTGCACTTTTGCAGGAGAACGGTTGATTTCATCGGCCAATACAAAGTTGGCGAAAATAGGTCCTTTTTTTATTTGAAACTCTTCTTTCTTTTGCGAATAAATCAGTGTTCCGATTAAGTCGGCTGGCAGAAGATCGGGAGTAAATTGAATCCGACTGAATTTGGAATCAATGGCTTTTGACAATGTTGTAATGGCAAGCGTTTTGGCCAATCCCGGAACTCCTTCAAGTAAAATATGACCGTTCGACAACAAACCAATCAACAAGCTTTCAGTCATGTGTTTTTGGCCAACAATAACTTTATCCATTTCTTTGGTAAGTACTTCAATAAACATACTCTCTAATCGAATACGTTCATTCAATTCACGAATATCTGTTTGCATCATAATTTTAAAATTTATGCGCAAAGATAGACGGCTAAATGGATTTGAAGAAATTAGCGTCGTTAAATTTTGTTAAGGGTTTACCGAAATTCTTTAAGATTTTTTTAAGAATTGGAACGAAAATGACTTTCTGCATTCATTCGGAATTATCCAATTAGAAAGAAAATAATGCCGGAATTGATAAGAATTACAGCAACTATTTTCAGAGAAATCCATTTTGGGCTAAAGTCCGTTTCATCGCTAAGCATAAATTGCCATCGCAATGGCTATTAAGACCAACAAAAAATCGGTATTAAGAAAGCATTTTCAGCATATTTATTTCGGCCGGCAAGAGATAACGCCAGTTTCCGCGAGATAAATCTTTTTTTGTTAATCCACCAAGAATGACTCTATCGAGTTTCACGATTTCGTAACCCAGATGTTCAAATATTCGGCGTACGATTCGGTTTCTTCCGGAATGGATTTCGATGCCTATTTCTTTTCTGTTTTCGGTATTTTCGACATAAGCCAAATCGTCGGGGATTATAAGGCCGTCTTCCAATTCAATTCCTTCCAAAATAGTTGTAAAATGTTGTTTTGTCAAGGCTTTGTCTAAGACAACATGGTAAATCTTTTTGATTTTATGACTTGGATGAGTGAGTTTTTTGGTCATTTCTCCATCGTTCGTAAACAAAAGCAAACCGGTGGTATTTCGGTCGAGTCGGCCAACCGGATAAATTCGTTCTTGTACCGCGTTTTCCACCAACGACATCACCGTTTTTCGTTCAAAAGGATCGTCCAGAGAAGTGATAAATCCTTTGGGCTTATTGAGCAAAACATACACCAAACGCTCCCGATGAAGTACTTTATTTCCGTATTCAATCCGATCGCTTTCTTTCACTTTAAATCCCAATTCGGTAACGAGCTGTCCATTCACCTTCACTTGACCTGAAGAAATGAGTTTATCGGCTTCGCGACGAGAACACACGCCCGAATGGGCCATGTATTTATTGAGTCGAATAAATTCTTCTTCTTTGCGTTGTGTTTGCTCCTTAATCTTGGAGGCATCTACACGCAGTCTTTTGCGCTTTGGTTTTTCGCCTCTGGCTTGGTTTTCGTTCATCATCTTGTTAATTTTAAGATTGCAAAGGTAATTGTTTTTCGCATTTCTAAACTCAAACCAGACTATAAATCAACAAGAAAAGGGGAAGTTCTGTTGCAGATGAATACAAACATGGTAAGTTTTTTTATGTTGATTGTTGTAAGTACTGTATTCTTTTTATTTGGCTAATCAATGAGAAACAGCGGGAAGTTAAATAACGATTTTAAAATCTTTTTTGGTTCCGGATTTGAACTTGTTCCAGATAATCGCCGCACAACCTACTTTATGGTTGCGGAGTATATTGACGAAATTCCAAACTTTTGATAAAATGATGTTTTTGTTATGATGTATAGTTCTTTACAAAATATTCTAAGTACTCAGCTATTTTGGTCCCCAAATAATAAGGCAAGTTCATTAATAAATAAGGTTTTCCACCGGGTGTTGTATGATTTTCAACATTAAATTTTCCGGCATAAATTCGGACGGCATAAGGATGAGGGCTCCTCTCGATGAATTGATGAAGCGATTTAAGCGATCCTGTGCTTCCGGATTTGATTTCAATTGGAATTACTTTGCCCTGAAAGTGAACTACTAAATCCACCTCAGCACTTGATTGTTTCTTTTCTCGCACCCAAAAATGAGGTTTGTGACTGCTAATTGTAATTAGCTGTTAGATGTCTCTTAAATGTCAAGGTATTTTTATTTGATGTAACAAAGTCAGGGGTGATTATGTTTAATCGTGCAGTTTATCGTGCAACTGCTGATTGCTCTTATTCATTCTTGCCTTTCGTACCCCGTCGCGCACGTTTTATTAACGCTTGCCAATTACCAAAAACAGCTTTTGCCCGCAATAAAAAAACAGACTACATTTACAACTCAACAGGAATAAAACAAAAAAAGACTTGACCAACGGAACTGTTATAACTACAACCGACTATGCAGGCAATTGCAT
>DYSK01000089.1 GCA_020718315.1 Draconibacterium orientale | reverse complement strand
AAAAACCCCCAACTGATTTACTCAGTCGGGGGTTTTTGATATTTTTTAATTACATACCACTACCACATCGCCTGAGCGTTTAGATGATGATGATGTAATTGAATACGATACATTTTATCTGTTTTGAATGGCAAAGATAGAATGTTTTTTTATTCAAACAGATTTTATTAAAATTTTACTTCATTGTGAAGATTCAACTTAGAGAAACAATATTGTGATAAGCCTCAAGAGCGCGTTGCCGAGCAAATTTATGCTCTACCATTGGTGGACAATAATCTGCACTTCCATATTCAGGAATCCATTGTTTTATATATTTTAGTTCTTTATCGAATTTTTTGAGTTGTTCTGTTGGATTAAAAATTCGAAAATAAGGTGCTGCATCACAACCCGTTCCGGCTGCCCATTGCCAGTTTCCATTGTTGGATGCCAATTCAAAATCGAGCAGTTTATCAGCAAAATAGGCTTCGCCCAAACGCCAATCGACCAAAAGGTGTTTAACTAAAAAACTAGCAGCTATCATTCTTACACGGTTATGCATGTACCCTGTTTGGTTTAACTGGCGCATTCCGGCATCTACTAATGGAAAACCGGTTTTTCCTTCTTGCCATTTTTTAAATTCGTCCGGATTATTTCTCCATTTTATGCCATCGTATTTTGCTCTGAAATTTTCGTAAACTACTTTTGGGAAATGAAAAAGGATTTGCATAAAAAATTCCCGCCAAATCAGTTCGCTCAAGAAAATTTCATCCTTAGCATTTAGTTGTAGAATAATTTCGCGAATACTGACTGTTCCAAATCGCAAATGAGGACTGAGGTATGATCCGCTGTCGGCTTGCGGAAAATTCCGATCCTGGGCATAATTGCCTATATTCAGATTGAAATCGATGACCTGAATGGCGGAGGTTTGAAATCCCAATTGTTCGAAAGAAGGAAAAGGCGAGCGAAACAGAAAAAAATTTTGTTTCTGCAAACTAGAGGAATCAGCAATGGCGTTTATTTTGAATCGATTCAGCCAAGTATTTTTGTAAGGAGTGAAAACAGTATAAGGGCTTCCGTCTTTTTTAAGAATTTCCGATTCTTCAAAAATCACTTGGTCTTTGAACGAGTACACTTTTATTTGATTGTCATCGAGTAAATCGAAAATAGTTGTATCTCTTTGTCGGGCATACGGCTCGTAATCTTTGTTGAAATAAACTTCGGCAATTTGATATTCTTTTATTAATTCCCGCCAAATTTTTTCAACGTTTCCCTTTTTTATCAAAAGGGAACTCCCATAAGACAAAAGTTGGTTGTTTATTTCCGTCAGTTTTTGGTAGATAAACTGAACTCGCGGATCGTTTTTTTGCAGTGAAAATAGAATTTCCTCATCAAAAATAAACAACGGCAATACTTTGAAGCCGGATTTTAGTGCCGCATTGAGTGCGCTATTGTCGTTCAAACGCAAGTCTCTCCGAAACCAGAATAGTACAATCTTCATGTTTTTTCTCAAATTTATATAATTATAAGCACAAGGTAAGTGATTTTGATTGATTTTTTGTTAGCGAATCGGTTTCGTTTTTTGTCATGCAAAAGTTCAATACCGAAATCATAATTCACGTTCTTTTTTAGGTTTTTCTTGAAGAAAGCATGGGGTATTATAATACAAATAGCAAATTGAAATCAAATTCCACATTTTCCCGGAATATGACTTTATTGGTGTTGATCAAAATATTTTTTGACTTTGCCCAAAAAGTAATTGCTTGAAACACTATAATAGAAGGATAAATCCAAATAAAATCCCAGATGCTCCAAAATAAAATGGGATTCAGTATTTTTGGTTTTCTGTTTTCAATACATGCACTAAGCGAAAAAAGCGAAAAGATAAAAGACTTATTCCTTTAATTTATGTTCTATTTCAAAATTTATCCAATATTCTTTTATTGTCGATTTCATTTCCTTGCGAAGCATAAATATACCAAACAAGTTCGGCAGCGTCATCATAGCAATGGCTATTCCCGAGAAAGTCCAAATAATCGTTGTATCGGTAAAGCTGGCCACAAAGAAGCCTAAAATATAAATAGCTCGATAAGTCATTACCCATTTTGTCCCAAATAAGTATGTTACGGCTCTGTCGCCATAATACGACCAAGCAATGGCAGTTGAAAAAGCGAAAAGAAGGATTCCAATAGTAACAATGTATTCGCCAAAATCGCCAAAAATACCTTTTTTGAAAGCAACTATAGTAAGCGGAGCAGAATTAAGAAGCGATTTGCCTTTAAAAGATAGTTGTGTGTTTTGTATATTGCCAGCTTTCACCAAAATAGTTCCGTTATAAGGTTTGCCTTTATCGAAAACCTCGACATTTTCGGCAATAGAACGTGAATGAAAAATGCTTAAATCGTTTTGGATTTTCCCATTTGATATCTCCAGTTCACCATCGAAAAGCCCTAAGTCTGTATCTTGGTTGAGAATATAAGTTTTTAATGAATTTTTATCGGCCGCATTATTTTCATCATAAGTTCGGCTAAGGACTTTCATCTCGGCAAATTGGAAGTTGGCATCGTGTTTTTCGTTCCAAACTCCGGACGAAACCAAAGCGAGTCCGGTAAGTGTGCAAATTACCATGGTATCAATAAAAGGTTCCAGGATGGAAACCATACCTTCAGACACGGGTTCATGTGCTCTGGCTGCAGCATGGGCAATAGGAGCAGAGCCTTGTCCGGCTTCGTTCGAAAATAGTCCGCGATTTACGCCGCGATTAAATGCAAAGGCAAATGAAGCCCCTAAGAAACCGCCGGTAGCAGCTGTTCCATTGATAACATCGCCAAAAATCATTCCTAAAGCCGGAATGATATTTTCATAATTGTAGGCAATTACTCCAAAAGCGCCAATAAAGTAGATAATGGCCATAGCAGGCACCAATTTATCGGTGACCTTTACAATTCGTTTTATCCCTCCAATAATCACAAATCCGAGAAGAATAGCTAGAACCAATCCGGTAATCCATGGTGCAATTCCAAAACTAGAAAAGACAGAACTGGAAATGCTGTTAATTTGTGGCATATTTCCGGTTCCGAAAGAGGAAATAATTGTTGCAAATGCAAATATTGCGGCCAACCATTTCATATTCAATCTATTTTTCATATAATACATCGGGCCGCCGCTAACGCTACCATCGGCAGCAATTTCGCGGTATTTATGCGAGAGTGTTACTTCCACAAATTTGGTGGTCATCCCGAAAAAAGCCGTTACCAACATCCAAAAGAGGGCAGCAGGGCCACCTAAGTGAATAGCTAAAGCAACGCCGGCAATATTTCCTGTTCCAACTGTACCTGAAAGAGCCGTTGCCAATGCTTGAAAATGACTGGCATCTCCTTTGTCGGTTGATTTGTCGTATTTTCCTTTTACAATGCGAATAGCGTGATTGAAATAGCGTATTTGTGGAAATTTTAGGTAGAGCGTAAAAAAAAGTCCTGTGCCCAACAGAGCAAAGACAAACCAAGGTGAACCGCCGATGTATGAGTCGATAAGTGCGAGAAAAGCGTTTAGTTGTTGCATGTTTGTGTTTTTTTTGTTTGCTAAGATAGAAAGAATTTAATACCCCAAATCTTTCAAAATTTGTAGAGCGTCCGTTTTTTGGATTTCTGACTTTAGATCTCGGTTTTTATAAAAAGCAATTGTTAGTTCAGATCGATTGGTAAACATGGCATCGCTTCTGCTGGCATATTTCTCAGTTTGAAATTCAGTGTCGAACGAATAAGCATGAATTTTCATTCCTGAACTATGAATCATTTCTGCTTGCCAAGGTTCTAATAAATCGGTATAATTATTTGGCTCGCCGCCAATGGAAGGTCCAATAAAATGGGCTTGATTTACGATAGCAAAATCGATGTTTTTCTTGTACGAAACAGAATCGGCTTGCAAAAAGTTTTCATCGCCCTTCCAAAGCAAGAAACACAGTGGGACTTTTCCTTTGAATTGCTGATTAAGATTTTCCAGACTTTTTGGAGAAAAAGTTTGAAGAACAATTTTGCCGTTTGTATTTCCCGAATTTACTTTGCTGCTTTTATAAAAAGGCTCTTTTGGGTTTGAAGGTTTTTCAGCAATATTCCAACCAACTTTTGATAAAAAATCAGACAATTGAATTTCTACTTCGGGATAAAGTTCCGGCTCTTTTGTTTCGATATACACTCCGGGACGATGACCAAGATCGTTTTCGTCTTTGACATAATAAAAGCGATAAGTGGTTTTTCCTTCATTTTCAATTTTGTGGTACAGCCGTTTTCCATGGTTATCGCGTGCCAACCGCCAGCCTTTGGTCATCATCAGCACGTCTTCTAAAGTAGAAATGTATTGTTTTCCACCAACAAAAATGTGTATATCTGGATGAACAAGTGCGTTTTTCGGCTCCAAATCGCCGGAAATATCCAATCCGCTAAACGAAAATGCTTTCTGATTTGTTTTTTCCACTTGAGCTTCGGCAGAAAAATTAAGTCGTGCTCGATCCGGAAAATTTTGATTAAACCACGTTCCTGCATCCAACATCATCAATTCTTCATAAGAATAATTTCCTGCTTGATAAATCGTATCATTTGGAAAAACGACTTCGCAATCCGTTGTACGATTTAGATTGTTGTCGTGCAAAGCCAATAAAACGCCGTCTTTGCTTCTTTGAATGTCCACTTCCAAATAATCGGCGCCTGTATTTCTAGCCCAGCGAAAAGCGGCTTCGGTTTCTTCTGGCGCCCAGAAGGTTGTTCCTCTGTGGGCTATTATTGCCTGATCAACTACAAAATCTCTTACTTTTCTGTTTTCATCTGTCATCTGTCCTGTTCCACTTTGATTGTTTTGATTCATACATCCAATTTGAAATGTTAAAAAGCCGAGAATGAACAATTTATATCTATTTTTCATGGCTATCAGCATGTTTGCTTCGTAAAGTTAAAGTCAGAAGCACGATAGAAATGATGGAGGCCAAAATCAATATTTTGAAACCTGCATCCCAGTCGAATTGCTCCACAATATATCCCATTGCAATATTGGCAAATAAAGCGCCGCCCATATAGCCGAAAAGTCCGGTGAGTCCTGCTGCTGTTCCTGCTGCTTTTTTGGGAACCAAATCCAAGGCGTGAACGCCAATAAGCATCACAGGTCCGTAGATCAAAAAGCCTATAATAATGAGCGATAAGTTGATAATCAGCAAACTTTCCGATTTCCAATAGAAAAAGATGGCGGCGGTTACAAAAATCATATACAGAATACTTGCCGGAGCTCTTCGTCCGCCAAAAACTTTATCGCTAATCCAGCCGGCTAATAAAGTGCCTGGAATACCGGCATATTCGAACAAAAAATATGCCCAGCCCGATTCGCTCAAATCGTAGTGTCGCGCTTCCTTAAGGTAGGTAGGAGCCCAGTCCAAAACACCGTAGCGGATGAGGTAAACAAACGCATTGGCAAAGGCAATGTACCAAAGAAAACGGTTTGAAAAAACATATTTAAAAAAAATGTCTTTGCCGCTTAGTTCTTTCTCAAAACTTTTTTCGTTGTATTCGGGCGGATAATCGTTGCGCCATTTTTCGATTGGAGGCAAGCCGCACGATTGAGGTGTGTCTTCCATCAGAAAATAAACGCCAACAGCAATCAGTAAAGCCACCATGGCCGGAAAATACAAAGCACTCTGCCAATCGTTGAAGATGGCCAATCCCCAAATTGCCAATGGACCTATCAATCCGCCACCAACATTGTGGGCAACATTCCAAACGGACATTTTTGTTCCGCGTTCTTTGATCGAATACCAGTGAACCATGGTTCTTCCGCACGCCGGCCAACCCATTCCCTGAAACCATCCATTGATGAATAAAACCACAAACATTACAGAAACGGAGGAAGTAAAAACAGGAACCAGTCCCATAAGAATCATGGTCGATGCAGAAAGTACCAATCCCAAACTTAAAAAAATTCTTGGATTTGCTCTGTCGGAAACATTCCCCATGATGAATTTGCTCAATCCGTAGGCGATTGAAATGGCGCTCAAAACCCATCCGAGTTCAGCTTTGGTATAGCCTTGTTCGATGAGATTGGGCATGATAAGAGAGAAATTCTTACGCACAAGATAATAAGCGGCATAGCCGATGAAAATGCCCAGAAAAACTTTGAATCTTAATTTTTTATAGGCTGGATCTATCTGGGATTCAGGCAGTGCTTGTTGAAAAGATTTGGGTCTTAGAAATTTAAGCATAGTAGTACATCCGCTATTTTGGCGATGAATTTGAACTATTTAGTCAAAAAAATAATTATTTCTTTACTGCAGTGAGAGTAAAAGCTTCTTGCAAAATTTTTCTTGCGCGGTCGCCAGTAATGTCTGCCTGTTTCAGATTTTCAGCATTCAGCGATCGGCAGAGTACAAATCCATTGTCCAAAAGCAGTTGTTTTTCGCGTTTTGACAAAGATTGCAGGACTGTAATGGGATGTAAGCCTGAAATGTCGATGCGTTCGCGAAGGCTTCCTTGTGCCGGATAATCCCACGAAACGAGTTTAAGTCCAACGCAATTGGCATATTGAACAGCATCTTCTGTAAATCGGGTGTTGGTAACAATCCATCCTTGATAGTCCTGAATGATTTTTGGGTCCGTTTTTTTCCAAGCTAGCAGAAGGTCGTTGTAGCGTGAATGAATATACATAGCCACCTTTACATCGGATTTTGTGTTGGTGCTCGAATGAAACTTGCATTCAATCATGATTTTTTGGCTGTCTTTCCGAGCAACAATATCCACCTCATGCGAAACGCAATGTCCTTGTACAATTGTTCCAACTTCGGTTTCAAATCCTTGGTAGTTCAAGAGTTCGGCAACAAATTTTTCGAATGGAAAGCCGGAAGGTCCCAGTTCCAATATGGCATTTTTTAGTCGATATCGGCCGGCTACTTCTGTAGATTTTTTTTTGAGAAGCGCATAGGCCAACTGAAAAAGTTTTTTGGTTGAAATGCCATCGTAGATATTGGCTGATAAATGATTAATCACATCATCTATATCTTTTTGGTTGGCTCCTGATCGTTCGAACGATTTTTTAAGTTTATCGGGGTCGAAACGAAAGACTTCGCCCGATTTTTTGGTAATATTGAAATTTGCGATTCCCATGGTTTTTAATTTTTATTTGTTGGATGCTATTGTTGAACGAATATACAGATAAATTTGATTTTTCCCTTCCATCGAATTAACTCATTTTTTTCCAAAGAATTTTGGCCAATTTTTTTGATTCCTTGTGAATGAATGCTTCGTCTTGATTTAAAATCAGTCTGTCTTTCATCACGAATTCACCATTTACTATCAGGCTTTGGATATGACGGTTTTCAAAGGCGTAGAAGAAATGTCCAAGAAAATTGTTTTGTGTTAAGGGCGTAGCTCCATCATAATCGAAAACAACAATATTGTTTTCGCCATCGCCTCTGAAATTGTTGGAATCCAGATAGGTGTGAGCCGTTCGTAAGCGCGAATAAATTTTCTCCAGGTCAATATTGTCTTTTGCTAAACCGGCAAAATAAGCCCATTGTGCTGAGCGAATCATGTTGCTGTGCATGCCGTCTGTACCTAGAAGTGTTTTACTTTTCAGTTTGTGGGAGTTGAAAAATCCAACTCGATTGTTCAGATTACTTTCCGGGTTTTGCACCACCCAAGAATTGGAATTAGCAATTAGATTTCGCTCAAAATCGTCGATATGAATGCAGTGCGCGAGGATCGTTTTCTCAAAATTGGTGAGTCCAAAATCGGCTAAACGGTAAACCACTGGTTTTCCATAGATCTCCAGACTGTATTGTTGTTCGTGAAAATCTTCTGCAACGTGGATATGAACGCCGCTTTGGTATTTTTCGGCCAAGATTTGAGCTTGCTTAAGGCTCTCGTCCGATAAGGTAAAAGCGGCATGTAAACCGACAAGTCCTTGATTATTTTGAAGATAATCTTCAGTTTCGGCCAAACCGGCATCGCGTACGGCAAGGCCGTCGCGGTCGGAAATTTCGTAACACAGCAGATGATTCAATCCTGTTTTTTCGAACTGAGCAGCTATATTTTTCAATGAGCCGCTCACACAATTGGGCGAGGCATGATGATCGATAACAAAACTTACACCATTTTTTGCGCTTGAAACGGCGGTAAGTGCAGCACTAATCTCTACAGCATCTTTGCTCAATGCTTTGTCCAATTTCCACCAAACACGTTCTAAAATTTCGAGGAAATTTTCAGGGGCAGTAACTGGAGGGGGCATTCCTGTTGCCAAAGCTGAATAGGCATGATGATGTGCATTCACAAAAGATTTTGTTGCAAATTTTCCTTTACAATTTTGGCGCTTACATTCCAATGGTAAACTTTTTGCCTGCTCATTGGTGACAAACCGAATGGCTTGGTCGATTCCTGTTTCTATCAATAGATTTCCTTCGGTAATTTCGAAAGTTTTCCAGTCGATAAACTGTATATTTTCAAGTAGAATCATTGTTTCAATTTTATTGGGATAAATATAGTTAATAAATTGTTTAGCAAAGCTGAAACTGATATTTTTGCTATTGTTAAATAAATGAAATATTTATGCAAGCAATAGTTAGTATTATTATGGGAAGCACTTCAGATCTTGGAGTGATGGAAAAAGCTGCTCAGTTTTTTGATGAGATGGAAATTCCTTTTGAAATCAATGCTTTATCGGCTCATAGAACCCCTGATGAAGTGGAGAAATTTGCTAAAAATGCAAGAAATCGAGGTATAAAAGTGATTATTGCAGGTGCTGGAATGGCAGCGCATTTGCCCGGAGTTATAGCCTCTATGACTCCAATTCCGGTTATCGGAGTGCCAATCAATGCTTCGCTCGATGGGATGGATGCTTTATTGGCTATCGTTCAGATGCCTCCGGGAATTCCTGT
>DYSK01000005.1 GCA_020718315.1 Draconibacterium orientale | reverse complement strand
AAATCCATTTTCCCCATTGCATTGCCCCGAATGCATTTTCCCGATTGCATTTTCCCAAATCCATTTTCCCGATTGCATTTTCCCAAATCCATTTTCCCCATTGCATTGCCCCGAATGCATTGCCCCGAATGCATTGCCCCGAGCTTTAGCTCGGGGAAAATAAAAACAAAAAACAATCCGGGCTTTAGCCCAAAAATTAACTGTTCGGTTTGGTTAGCGAAATAAAATCTGCTGTAATTCATAGATTTTCTTAATTTTGTGATAAACAGATTCTTTTCTTCGGGATTTTGCTTCATTTCCCCGTGCTTAGCTCGGGGAAAATAAAAACAACAAACAATCCGGGCTTTAGCCCAAAAAAAAATAAAACCCATGTCGTATCTAAAAATTTGGATTCATTTGGTTTGGACAACCAAAAACCGAGAGCCGTTCTTGCAGACACACGAAATTCGCCAGAAAGTTTTTCAACATATTAGAGAAAACGCCCAAAAGAAAGGTATTTATGTCGATTTTATCAATGGCTATCGCGATCATGTTCATTGTCTGATTTCGTTGGGAAGCGGCCAAACAATTGATAAAATTGTGATGTTGCTTAAAGGAGAATCTTCTTTTTGGGTAAACAAAAATATCTTTAGTCATAATAAATTCGAATGGCAAAGTGATTATTTCGCGCTGTCGGTGAGCGAATCTGTTTTGGTCCGAACAAGAAATTATATTAAGAATCAGGAAGCGCATCATGCAAAAAAAGATTTTGAATTTGAATATCAGCAATTTGCCAAAGTGTTCGATATAGAAGGTTTGGGCTAAAGCCCGATTCGTGGATGGTCTTATAACAGCGAGCTAAAGCTCGCGGTAATTGATTGGGGTTAGCAGCGAGCTGAAGCACGCTGTAATTGATAGAGGTTTTGCTACAGCGAGCTAAAGCGCGCTGGAATGGATAGGGGTTCGGACTTTCAACTTGCGGAAAGCGCCTCGCAGATTTGTCTGGTTTTATTGGCTTTGCTTTGGGAATAATCCATTAAACTTTCGACTTCATCGGAATCGATGGAAAGAGAAGCATTGTTTTTCGTTATCGCTTCGAACAATTTAACAGCCAACACATCGGAATAGACGGCTTGTTTCGAAAAAACACTTTTTTTCGATACGTGGCGGGCAACATCTTTCAACTCTAAATCGAACGTAAAGCCCGGAAAATAAAACTCGCCTTGCAGAATTCTTTGTTTTATCCCACTTGCTTTCTCCATGATTTTTTCGAATTCGGAGGTGAGCTCAGGGAAAAGTTGTGCGGCTTGAGAAAGCGTAATTTTTAGATCGATCAGATCGAAAACGACTATTTGCGAAGCGGAGCGAAGAGGGCGTATCAGTTTTTCGACAAAAGCCTTGTAATCGTCGCATCGGCCCGAAAACAAATGGGTTTCGTTCCTTTGCTCGCTTAAAAAAGAATAGGCAATAATTTGATTTTGATAGGGCGAAAATCCTTTGCATTCGGGAATAGCTGCTTGTCGCAGAACAAAAGAAAAATACAAAGTGTTGATGGGCAAAGTGGAGCAAAAAGTTTTCGTTTCGAAATTGACAAAAGACGTGTTGCTTGCCAAACAATCCAATTGCTTTTTGGCCAAAGGATTTAGTCCTTCTCTCCGCATCAGATCTTCCATTCCAAAAACTCCCTGACTGAGCAGTTCCTTTCTTTCGGATTCGGTAAAAGCGGGGATTTTAGACAAATCGTTCCGGGTTCCTTTCCAGCAAAAACCTTGAAAATCGCAGGGATAAGGCGAAAAACAATGTGCGCCGATTTCTATTTTTGGTGAATGATCGGAAGCTAAAACCTGCAATTCGAGTTCTATTTCCTGAGCAATTTCTGTTTGCATCGCGCGGATTTGTTCGCTCACTTCTTGGATGATAAAATAGTGATTTGCGTTCAGCGCGCCTTCTTGGTCCAAAACATAGTTTTCGTTTACATAGACCAAAGAAAATGAAGCTAAATTTAATCCGCTGTTGCGAATCACATAATATTGAAGAGCCGCATCGGTAAAATAGGTTTGCGACAGACTGCGTGAAGATTTGACTTCGTAGGCTTGCCAGCCGTTTTCGGTTTTTACCAATATATCAAGCATCACCAGTACTTTGTTGAATTGGAAAGTGGCCTCGTAAATCACTTTTTGTCCTGCCTCAATCAGTTCTTGTGTGCGCAAAACCGATTTTTGATATTGGGAAGGCGATTGAGGCGAAACATCGATTCCTCCGGGAAAAAGTTGTTGTGCCAGTTCGCCCACTTCGTGACCGCGTTTAAACTTAGCGAGTTGTTCGGCGCTGAGTTTGTCGCGTAAGAAGGGACGTTTTTTGTGAAGATAAAGCGCCTTGAAACATTGATGGCCTTTGATAAAGGTAGATTTTGAGAGGATGTGTTTTTCCATGTTTTTCGATTGTTTTATCTTTTTGATCTTGTGCGGGTTTTACCTACGAGCGAAAGCTCGCCGAACCAGATCCATTGCCCGGACTGTGGTGGATTTTATTTTATTCTCACCAAATTGATAAACGAAAAAGCAAATTCGTTTTTTTCGGAGCAAGGATGCTTTTCTTCGCTTTCTATTTTCCATTGTGTGAAATCCATTTCAGGGAAATACACATCGGCTTCGAACGAATGGTGAACGCGTGTTAGATATATTTTTTCGGCAAAAGGAAGCAGTGCTCGGTACAAATGGCCGCCGCCAATCACAAAATTTTCTTCTTCGCCTTCTTTAAAATTGGTTACGATTTCGGCGACTGAATTGTACATTTTGCATTCAGGGAAATTCAAGTTTTTGTTGTGTGTGAGCACTACATTCGTTCTATTGGGCAAAGCTCCATTGGGAAGCGATTCGAAGGTTTTTCGGCCCATAATAATTGTGTGGCCGGTGGTGAGTTTTTTAAAGCGTTTCAGATCGTCGGACAAATGCCAGATGAGCGTATTGTTTTTTCCGATGGCGCCATTTTCGGCAATTGCAACAATTAGAGCTATCATTTTTGAATGTTTTTGTTTTCGGACAATCCTCTTTCTAAATTCTGTTGTTTAATCTTCGCGTATTTCGCCTTTTAGATTTTTTTCCATCAAGCGGCGGGCTTCTTCGTTCGGGACTTCCATTCCCAATATCCACATCAATTTTGTTAAAGCGGCTTCTATGGTCATATCTTTTCCGTTTATCAAACCCATTTCGGCCAAATCGAGGCTGGTTTCGTATTTTCCCATTTCGACCGAACCGCCGCGGCATTGCGAGATATTTACTATCAATATTCCCTTATCGATGGCAGTTTTTAATTCATCCAAAAACCATTTTTCTGTTGGCGCATTTCCGGCACCGTAGGTTTCCAGAATTACCGCTTTGAGCTCATCAATGGCAAAAATGGCTTTTATGGTATTGGAATTTATGCCCGGAAACAAAGGCAAAACCACCATATTGGTATCCATTTTGGAATAGATTTTCAGGCGTTTGAAATTGGGTTTTAAGATATTTTGTTCGTGGTATTTGATATAAACGCCTACATTGGCCAATGGCGGATAATTCGCCGATTTGAAAGCATCAAAGTTTTCGGCATTGAATTTATGTGTTCTATTACCTCTAAAGAGTTGATTTTCGAAATAGATACACACTTCGGGAATCATTGGGATATCGTCGGATTTTGCACCGGCAATTTCCAAGCTGCTAATAAAGTTGTCGCGCCCGTCGGTACGAATCATTCCCAGCGGCAATTGCGAGCCGGTAATTACCACCGGTTTGTTCAGATTGTCGAGCATAAAACTCAATGCCGAAGCCGTATAGCTCATCGTGTCTGTTCCGTGTAAAATCACGAAACCGTCGTATTTTTCATAATTCACAGAAATTACCTCTGCCAATTTTATCCAGTATTCGGGATTGATATTTGCGGAATCGATGATTGGATCGAATGAATAGGAATCGATTTTGAATTTAAACAACTCCAGCGAAGGCATATAATTGTACAGTTCGTCGAAATTGAAAGGACGAAGAACGCCTGTTTCGGGATCTTTAAACATCCCAATAGTGCCTCCGGTATAGATTACAAGTAAAGCGGCTTTTGTTTCCATAAGTGTTACAAATTAAACAATTTTTTGGCGTTCATGCTTGTTGTGGCGGCAATTTCTTCAATTGAAACGGCTTTTACTTGCGCCAATTTTTGAGCGATGAGTGGAATATAACTTGGTTGATTTCGCTTTCCGCGATGAGGAATTGGAGCAAGATAAGGAGCATCGGTTTCCAAAACAAAATATTCCAGCGCAATATTTTTTATCTGATTTTCTAAACCGGAGTTTTTAAAAGTAATCACGCCTCCAATTCCAAGCAGAAAACCGTATTCATTCACAATTTTCTCTGCTTGTTTTTCTGTTCCTGTAAAGCAATGAAAAACGCCTCTCAGATCGTCGGAGTTCAGCTTGTCGAGCAATCGGAAAAGGACATCGAACGAATCGCGCGAATGGACAACAATGGGAAGTTTGTGTTGTTTTGCCAATTCCACCTGAAACTTAAACGCTTCTTCTTGTTCGGGAGCAAAGGTTTTGTCCCAATACAAATCAATTCCAATTTCGCCAATGGCGACAAAGGTGTTTTCTTTGAGCAATTTTTCGACAATGGCCAATTCGTCTTCTACATTTTCTTTTACCGAAGTGGGATGCAAACCAATCATGGGGAAGCAATTTTTCGGGTAATCGCGACACAATTTCAGCATTGAGTCGATGGAATTGCTGTCGATATTGGGCAATAGCATCGTGTTTACGTCGGAATCAAAGGCAGCATTCAGAACCTGATTGCGGTCGTGGGCAAAATCGGGCAGATAGATATGGCTGTGTGTATCAATAAAAGTCATGCCGCAAAGGTATTTCTTTTCTGAATTGATAATTAAAAGCGATCGGTTAGAAATTTCGACATCAAAACGCTTATTTTCGTTTGATTCGAATCACAATTTCATCTTCTTCCATTTTCACGTCCAGTTCTTCGGCTTTCCATGGGATGTCTTCGCCGGTTTTCAGTTTGTACAATCCGGCTAAAAAATCGTAGCCATCGCGCAGCAATTTATCTATTTGTTCGGCTTCGGTGGCTGTATTTTTTTTGATTTGCGGAAGCTCAAATACTTTGTGCTCTTCGCCGCTTAGGCTAAGCAGACCTTTTTCTTGACTTGGCGAAAAAAGGGATATTTGTCCGGACGACGATTTTCGAAAAAATTTGCCTTTATTCCCAACTAGGTTTAGAATTATTTTTTTTAGCTCTTCTTTGGCCTGATCGCTGAGTTCAAAAATTTCTTGCTGTCGGCTTAACAAGAGTGCTATTTCCTTGAAAAAACCTCTGTTTTCTTTTATTAATTGAGCCAGTCCATATTCCAAGGAGTTTCGGTTTATGAAATGGATAACCGATGCCGGCTTGATGGCGTTTTGCTGTTGCAACAAAGCATAGCGTTTTTCGAGGGCTTTTTGATTGAGACTAAAATCGTAATAAATCAATAAATCGGCCGGAGGCAAATCCTCAAAAACACCTTCTTTTGAAACAATAAAAGCAGACTGTTCGCTTTGCTGAAAACGGCTGAAAACGGCTTTCTGCTCCTCCGGACTTTGGCCTTTCTCTATTAGTGAGGCCGGGATATGATTTTCTTTGAAAAAGCGCATCAATTGGCGGCGCGCCTCTCCCTTTTCGGCAAAAACAATTCCCTTGCGAACCCCTTGGGTGATGTTGATTTTCTCTAAAAGGAAATGGCTAAACTCCATGAATTTTGCCGAAAACCCTTGATTTTGTTTTGGCAGAAGAACCAAGGATGCAAATTCTTTCAACTGAATTAGAAGTTGTTTCACGTTTTGGAAATCGTAAACAGTCAAAAGTTCTTTGTTGAGAAAAAACAGTACCTCTTCGGCCATTTTCTGTTGCTGGATTTGTTGCGACTCTTTTAGGTTTACAGGAATGATGATTGGACTAATTTTTTGCAACTGACTTGCAACCTCTTCATTTTCGCGCCGCAGCAAAATAGTTTGAAGTCGGCGAGCAATGTTCTCCTGATTGTAATATCCAACCACTTTGTCCACAATTTGCGAATCGAACAAGCAATGCTGATAGGAAAACTCCCACAGAGGTGCGAGCATTTTGGAGTCGATCAATCCTACCATGGTATAGAATTGCATCAAATTGTTTTGCGGTTTGCTGTCGGTAATAATGAGTAGATGTTGGCGGTTTACACGTCGAATAATTCGAACCAAATCGGAATCGAAATTGCTGATTTTTTGTGCTTCGTCGATAATAAGCATATCGGGCTCAAAAGATTCGAAAGTCGGTGAAAGCCGCATAAAATCGTCGAAGCCAATAATTTTGAAATACGCTTCACGCGAAAACAAATCGGCACTTTCTTTGACAAGCAAGCTGGTTTCGTTTCCCGCCTTTTGTATTTCCTGCTCCCAATGTTGAATCAAACTATCCGGGCAAATGATGAGCGTTGACAGCACATTGAACAGATTTTTTTTGAATTGAGCCGCCAAAATTGCCTGAATCGTTTTGCCCAAGCCAACTTCATCGGCCAGAATTACGCTTTTATTAAAAACAATAAATTCGACACCTTCTTTTTGAAATGGATATAAACTGATTTTTAAATCAGCAAAATTTAAATTGGTCGTCGATTGAAGCGTTTTTAAGGCTTGAACTTCTGCTGCTTTTTGAACTTTCTGAACGACTTCGGGACGAATATTAATCAATTTATGACTTTGAGCTTCGCGAAGAAAATTCTGAAAGTCGAGCAGTTTTTTGTTCGAAAGAATTTGATTCTCATCAAAATAGCGATTGAGCAATTCCAGAAGATCTTCGGGTAATTTTCCGGGAAAAAACCAAGCTACCCGATAGTCGTGCAAGGGATGTAAATACATTTCGACGAAAGGAAAGTTTTGTTTTACCAGATCTGTTTCCGTGTATCTTTTTCGAAAATCGTCGAAAGCAAAAAGCAAGTGTTTGCAGGTGGCTAATTTATTTGTTTGATGATCGGGACAAGAGCAATAACCTTGTTTTGTTTCGAAATTATAAAAGGTCAGTTTGTAGGATTTGTTTTGACTGTTGGTAATCAAATGTTCGCCAAACATATTGTCGGAATAATCTATTTGATATTTTTCCGTATTCGCTTTTAATTCGCGTTCAGCTATGACGCGTTTTATCATGCCTTCGCGCGTATATTTCATGCCTGTTTGAGGTGCCGCACCCAGCTCCTGACTAATGTCTTCGTGCAACTGAATTAAAGTGGCCACTTTGTGTGAGCAAAAATCGACCGATTTACAATTGCACTGCAGTTCCAAACGCTTTTCGCTCACGCTAAAATCAATCTGAGTTTGAAAATCTTGATGTTCGTCGGCTACCGTAAACGAATAACGCGTGCCTTCCCGACTTATTAGAGTACATTTATTATTCAGATAAAGCGCATTTCCTGACTGATAAGCCAATCGCGAAACGCTTTTGCTAATGCGCAAATTGCTAATATATTGAGAGAGAAACTCCGTTTGATAATTTTTCATTTTTCAAGACTTTTTATTCAAATCCGACAAATCGCGTATGGAAAAAATTGCTATTCCATCAAAGCCGCAACATCAATCAGTAAGCTAAAATAGATATAATACAGATATGCAAATAGGAATTCAGCAGCCCAATCTTGTTTAAAGCGGCTGACATTTTCAAAAAATAGCGCTCTTTTATTGATAAATCCATCCGATTGCACATCGGCCGGAATGGATTTAACAGCCAACCGCAAATACAAGCTGCACTCTTTTATTTTTATTGTCAGAATTCTTTCTTACTTTTGATACCTATAAACATTGCTTTAAATGACGAGCCGATCAGAAAAAAAAGCCAAACACAAAGCAGAAAAAAGACGACGTTTCTATCGCCACCTTCGACGCTATGCACACAATATTCTCACACTGGCAATTAATCTTGGGTTGATGGTTTTTGCTTACCTTCTGCTTTATGGTTTGATTTTCGAACCGCTGTTGATTTCAAAATCGTACGGAGCAAGTGACACACGTGAGTTTCTATATTTGGCCACGGTTGGATTCTTGGTAGGCGTTTTCTATTTTTTGCGTTATCTTATCAATTTTACCGAAGAGCAAGCATGGCAACGAAATTGGCGTTTGTTGCGCGACGTCGATTTCGACTTGGCTCGCTATACTACACTCAAACAGATAGGAATTAGCAAAGTAGGCAGTCGCAAAAAAAGACATTCTTCCACCAGAGGCAAAAGCGAGTAAACCATGCTTTGGTTTCCTCCGGCAAAGATAAATCTGGGTTTAGCGGTCTTGCACAAACGCCCAGACGGCTATCATTCCATCGAAACACTTCTGTATCCCATTCCGCTTTTCGATTTGTTGGAAATAAACGAAAACCCAACTCAAGACACATATATTTTTTCTTCCAGCGGATTGATACTGGATGTTCGGCCAGAAGAAAACCTAGTGTGGAAAGCCCTTCGGCGACTTAGAAAGGAATACAAATTTCCGTCCGTAAAAATCCACCTTCACAAGCAAATTCCTTTTGAATCGGGGCTTGGTGGAGCAAGTTCCGACGCAGCTTATACACTTTTGGGAATCAAATGGCTTTTCGATTTATCCATCAGCCCATCAAATTTAAACCTTCTTGCAGCCGAAATTGGGAGCGACTGTCCGTTTTTTTTAAAATAGAGGCCACGCTATATTCTAGGAAAAGGAGAACTTTTGGAAGATTTTGATGTTCATTGAGCCGCCAAAAAACTGGCTTTGGTAATTCCAAATTTTTCGATCTCTACCAAAGATGCGTATCAACATATTGTACCAAAAATTCCGGCCTTCTTTCCTTTTCAAGCTTTGCAAATGGAGATGGAAAATTGGAAGAAATATTTGAAAAATGATTTCGAAGAGCGTGCTTTTCGAGCCTATCCGGACTTAGCCAAAACGAAAGAAGAATTGTATCGCGCGGGAGCGCACTATGTCTCCTTAAGCGGAAGTGGTTCTGGCATTTTCGGCCTGTTCGAAAGCGAAACAGAGCTAAAATTGTCGGCAAAACACCAAGTCTATTGGATGACTTTGGATGACTAAATTTTTTTTAATCTCCAATTTCCTCTTTTTAAATACCAATAACTAAACAAACTCAGCAAAAACATATACACATATTCCGAAGTCCAGGCGATTGCCACACTCGAATGTTTAACAATAACAATCCAGTAAATGTAGGCCAAATAGACTATCAGGGTCAGCACTTCTATTGCTAAAGCGGTTTTCGTATTTGCAGTTCCGCTCACACCACTAAAAACAATCATCGCCACAGCGAAAATCAAAATGGCTCCACTGACAATGTAGAGCGAGGAAACAGAATCTGCAATCAATGCCGGACTATTTGTGTAAACCCGAATCAGTTGTTTGGGGATAATCCAGATAAGGAGAATAAAAGGCAAAACGCTGATCAAACTTATTTTCATTAATCTATTGATAATGTGCATGACATCTTCTTTAAAGCCTTCGCCAATGGCGTTGCTCACCAAACTCGAAGTGGCTGTACTCAAGCCCATGATAGGAATAACAAGTACCATATAAATGCTTCGGATAATATTCGAAATGGCGAGCGGGCGTTCGCCCATTTGCTCGATAATTGCGAAAAAAGCAAACCAGCTTGTCAACGACAAAAAATATTGAAGCATAATGAAAACAGAAAGCGACAGCGTGCTTTTTATGATGCTAAAATTTATTTTCGGAAAGCGAAACAATTGAAATTGCTTTACATCCAATTTTAGGCGCACATAAAAAACGAAGAAGAGAAAAGAAACCGCTTCGGCAATAACGCTTGCCAATGCGGCTCCGGCAATGCCCATCTCAGGAAAACCATAATGGCCAAAAATAAACAGATAATCGAAAATGATGTTCACAATGGCCATAATCAGTGCGCTATAACCCAATGCTCTGGTATTTGTAACACCCACAAGCAGCGCCCGGAAAGCCAGATTTCCAAAAGCGAAAAAGATTCCCCAAACGCGAATTTGCAGGTATTCTTTCGATGCTTGGAGAACAGCTTTTGAAGAAACAATTTTTTCTAAAAAATACGCACCAGAAAAGGAGATAAAAATGTATATAAAAACAGCTAAGAGCAGGAAAAAATACGCCGACTGATCAAAAATACCTCCGATTTGTTTGTGTTCACCTTCTCCGTTTCGGCGAGCAATCATAATTTGTGTTCCGGTACTAAACCCAAAACCAAGCATAAAAACGGCCACATAGAACAATCCGGCTATGGCCGAAGCGCCTAACTCAATTTCTCCAACGCGACCCATAAATGCTGTATCGGTCACATTGACGATGTTTTGAGCCATAAGACTCAAGATAATGGGAGCAGAAACATGCCAAATTTTAGAATACGACGGAACTCCTTGATTCATTTTGCAAAGTTAGCCTTTTGAACGAAATGATGAAACGCAATAAACACAGCCGAGCAAAATTCTGGTTTTTTCGCTTTCGAAAAGCCTGATTCTTTGGGCAAATGATTCGACTACTGTTCAAATTTTGAATATTTTAAATCAAGCGCGTCGTGACTGAAAACGAGTGTAGATACAGGTCGAAATTCTGAATCATCTTATTCGGAGTTCCGCAAAAATGAATGGCTGTAAAAATGGATTTTTTAAAAGTTAAAAATCAAATCTATGAAGTGGCACCTCCATTTTGCATAAGCCCAAAATGTTTACGCAAAAAACCATCGACGCCAAACAATGAAAACGATGCCAGCGCGATAATAAATAGGAGTGAAAAAGTAAAGGTACTGGAAATAAAGCCAAGGGCGTAATCCAAAACCAAGGTATTTAGATTTTCCAATAAATAGCGAAGAATTCCCTCTTCGGGCAGCCAAACTGAAACATAAGGCCAAACAACATTCACCAATATCAAATTGATGAGGGCGATGAGAATGAAAATCAAAAAAGTAATATTCTTTCCGGCAGTGCTCACTACCGACTCGCTGGGAATCGACGCTTTTTGATGAATCTTAGCCAAAATTCCGGCCGTAAAACCCAAAGAAGGTGACATAAGGTGATTTTCTGAAAATAGAGATTTCAAAAACAGATCTCGTTCATCAAATTCACTTCTTTCTATATTTTTTTCTGTTTTCATCTGTTTATAATTTGCTTTTTAATTTGCTTCGCCGTGCTCGTAAACTCGGTTGTCCGATGCCCCGAAGGGATGCCTTCGGCAGAACTCGCCAATAATCTTTCTCCAATGTGAGAAGTCGTTTCCTTGCTCGTTTCATCTTTACAGCTTTACATCTTTTTTGTAACGGCCTCGCTTTTTACCATTTCTTCTTGCATTTGCACATACAGTTTTTTTCGAATACGATGCAGTTTCACTTTCACATTGGCTTCCGACAATCCGGTAATTGTACTGATTTCGCTTACCGACAACTCTTTCAAATAAAAAAGATGAATGATCGTATAATCTTCGTCCGACAATGTGTTAAGTGCGAGTTGAAGCATTTGTTGCTGTTCTTCATAATCAATCAAATCGAGGTTTTGATGCGCCTCCGATTCTGAATAATTGGCTATCGTACTGTCATCAAGTGCATGAACTTCCAACCTTCGTTTGCGTGTCATCGAAATGGCTGCATTGTAGGCAATCCGATACAACCAAGTAGAAAATTTAGCTTCTCCTCTGAATTTATCCAACTTTTCGTAAGCTTTCAGAAATGTATCTTGAGCCAATTCTTCCGCCTCTTCGCTTTTCCGAACAATCTTATAGCAAATAGAATAAACCATCGATTTATGTTTATTGATAAGCATTGTATAGGCGTTCACATTGCCTTTCAACACCTCGCTCACATAAAAACTGTCGTCTTCAAAAGCCATTTTCACCTAGTTTTCGGTTATAGGACGAAAAATCCTGCTTTCGGTTACAGAAATTTCATTCTAAACAGACAAAATTAAATCAAACTCTGTGCTAAAAACAAGGAATATCCTATTTTCGAACTATTTGTATGGCCTTTCCAAAATGGCTTGTGCAATAACGGCTTGCCTTAAATTAAAGGAAATATTATGTATTGGCGGCGCCATGTCTTCCCCTTTAATGGCGGAGTCTGCTATCATATTGATATCGCCATCGTTTTCCGAATAAATTGAAAAATCGGCCTGATCGGTTCCTGAATAGGTATCCAAAATTGGTTCTTTCTGAATTGCAACCGTATCTATCAACGATTCTTCTTCAAAATTATGGGGTTGTTCTTCCATAGGCACGCTGTCCAATACAGCTTCGTCTATATCATCTTCGGCATAGGCATACGGAATTGGCGCTTCCTGAGGTCTTGTATTTTCCTGAAATAAAGATTGGAAAACAGCTTCCAAAGGATTTTCGTTGGAATTCGTTTGAGAATAGGGTGTGCTTTTTGGTGGCACTACCGGCTTATTTTTCTTTACGGAAGAATAGATTCCATAAGCTATCCAGGCTATCACTAAAATTGTATAAAAAAAATCTTCCATAATTCGCGTGAAATAAAGTGTAAAGTTAAATAAATTAAACCATTAGACGCTCAATTTAATTTGAAATCCCAAACCATCGAATCAAGAAAAAAGTTTGGGTCGATTTCATGTTTTTTGGTTTTTTTCGGCTTTGTTTTATCATTGTACGCTGTGGTTCCGACTGGATTTTGGTTTGATGTTTGTATTTTTTGTCGTATTCTTTCGTAAATTTTTTATCCACTTTCCGTTGTGTTCGTTCGGCTTGCTTTATCGCTTTATTTTCCAAGCGGGCAATTTTACAAGAACCCACAGTAGCCATCACCACCAGTGCAAAAAGAAAGATAAAAACGACCCGTACAAAATTGGTTAGCTTCATATCAGAATTATTTATAAGCTATTTACTTGTCGCCATTCATTGCTTTTACAACCAAATCAAAAGCTCCAAAATCATGCTCTAAATTAATCAATTTATAGCTTGGGAAACAAAAAACAATCGAATCTCTAAAAGAATATTTTCTATTTCTTGAAAAATCGAATAAGAGAAATTCAGTCTTTTTTTTGTATTAGTAAAAATAATAGCTACTTTTGAAATCAACGCGAAATGAGCAATTAAAATTAGGTAATTTAATACCAAAAACAAAAAATTATGGCAAAAGTTGTAGTGCTCGGAGCCGGAATTTCCGGTCATACTGCTGTTTTATATTTGAAAAAAATACTCGGAAAAAATCATGAAGTCATTATGGTTAGTCCAAACAGCAATTACCAATGGGTTCCGTCAAATATATGGGTCGGTGTTGGTTTAATGACTCCCGATCAAGTAAAATTTAAACTCAAACCTGTTTACGACAAAAAAGGAATTGTTTATAAACAAGCCATGGGAATTTCGTTTCACCCGGAAGGCGATGTAGAAATAAGCAGTCCATACGTCAAAATCAGCTATGTGGAGGAAGGCCGAATGGGTGAAACAGAAAATCTTACCTACGATTATCTAATCAACGCAACAGGTCCGAAATTAAACTTTGCCGCTACCGAGGGACTCGGGCCAGACAAATTCTCGCAATCGGTATGCACTTTCGATCATGCAGAGCATGCTTGGAAAAACTTACAGCTTTCGTTGGCCAAAATGGAAAAAGGAGAACATCAAACCTTTTTGATTGGAACCGGCCATGCTTTGGCCACTTGTCAGGGTGCTGCTTTTGAATACGCTTTAAACATTGCCTTCGAAATAAATAAGCGAAAATTGAACAAACTCGCCGACCTGGTTTGGATTTCGAATGAATATGAGTTGGGCGATTTTGGCATGGGTGGCGCCTACATAAAACGAGGCGGATATATAACGCCCACCAAGATTTTTACCGAGTCTATTTTGGCGGAATATGGCATCCGCTGGATTAAACGAGCAGGAGTGTATAAAGTGGAAGAAGGAAAAGCTTTTTATGAAAATTTGGACGGAGAATATTTAGAGCAAAAATTCGATTTCGCCATGCTGATTCCCGGTTTTAAAGGAGCCGATTGGAAAGCTTTCAACAAAATTGGCGAAGACATTACCTCCGCTATTTTTTCTCCAAACGGTATGATGAAAGTAGATGCTGATTATTCCGGAAAACCCTACGAAGAATGGCTGGCTTCCGATTGGCCAAAAATCTATCAGAGTCCGGCTTACAACAATATTTATGCTTCAGGTATCGCATTTGCACCTCCTCATGGGATGTCGAAACCCGAAAAGAGCAAAAACGGAACGCCTATTTTTCCAACGCCCCCAAGAACAGGAATGCCTTCGGGAGTCATTGGGAAAGTAGTAGCCACAAATGTTGCTTACCGCATCAAAACCGGAAAAACAGATCATCCGCATCAAGCTACTATGGCGAAAATGGGAGCCGCCTGCATTGTTTCGGCCGGATATGGCCCACTTACAGGTCAAGCGGCCACCATGACTGTTTCGCCCATCGTGCCCGATTGGAATAAATATCCGAAATATGGTCGCGATATATCCAAAACTGTTGGTGTAGTTGGCTTGGCCGGCCATTGGATGAAATTATTTATGCACTATATGTTTTTATATAAAGCAAAAGCCAAATTTGGCTGGTCGTTGATTCCTGAATAATAAAAATTTGAAATGATGACAAATATACATGAAAGATTAAAAAACATTCCGTATTCCGGTCAAGCCTACGCTACCCGACCAACTTGGTGGACTATGCGTTGGCGTAGAAACTTCTTTTATCAAGTGTATCAATTTTTCAGATTGAATCTGAAAATAATGATGATGGTTGTAGGCGGACACTCCTAAACATTGGATTGAAACGGATCGTTTTTTCATAAATATTTTCAATTGACATTTGTATTTGGCTGTTAAATGGCCATTTGTACGGATGTTAAATCTAAAAAAATCACTGCATGAAACGCCTATTCCTGCTTATTTTGGCTTTCGTTTTTGCGACTTGTCAAGCTATTGCTCAATCGCAAAGCGCAAAGGTGCTCGTTTTTGAATTGTTTTCGCCCGATTTGCCCGATAGCAGCGCGGTTTTTGTGAGTGGCAGCATTGCACAGCTTGGAAATTGGAATCCCGCTTCTATAAAAATGGAAGCAAAAGGAAATCATTTATGGCGGCTAACTATTCAGGGCGAATTTCCCGATTTAATAGAATATAAATTTACTTTAGGCAGCTGGGAAAAAGAAGCTGCTGGAGCCAATGGCTTGCCTTTGCAAAATTTCGTTTTGAAAGCAAAAGAAAATACGAGCGTAAAGCATGATATCTATTTCTGGCTCGACGGAAAACCGCATATGCTTAAAGGCGAAATTACCGGAAAAGTAAATTACCATCCACAAATGAAAGGAGACGGGATTTTGGACAGAGACATCGTCGTGTTGTTGCCTTCTGATTACAAACTGAATCCGAAAAAGAAATATCCTGTTTTGTATATGCACGACGGCCAAAATCTCTTTGATCCGGCAACAAGTTCCTTTGGCGTCGATTGGCAGATAGACGAAACGCTCGACAGCTTGGCAAAATTGGGGACAGTTCAAATTCCTATCGTTGTGGGAATTTACAATACATCGGAACGTACTGCTGATTATACTCCGGGAGAGCAAAACAAAAAGTATATGAAATTTGTGGCAGAAATTGTAAAACCCTTTATCGACGCAAATTACCGTACGCTTTCATCCAGAAAAAACACAGCAATTGGCGGATCGTCGTATGGCGGACTGGTTTCATTTATGTTGGCTTGGGAATATCCACAGGTTTTTTCAAAGGCATTTTGTTTGTCGCCGGCATTTAAAGTCCAAAACATCGATTACGTTCAAACGGTCTTGAATGACGCAAAGCCTAAAAAACTTGTTTTCTACATCGACAACGGAGGACTTGGCCTAGAGGAACAATTGCAGCCCGGAATTGACGATATGCTCGAAGCTCTCAAAAAAAACGGATTGGTAGAAAACAAAGATTTTTTCTGGATATTGGATTCGGAAGCGCGTCATTTTGAATCGGATTGGGCAAAACGAATGCCGCATGCGTTTGAACTCTTGTACAAATTCAAGTAAAAGCCAAAACGAATTGTTCGAAATTTTTTTTAATTATCGCCCGCACTCTTCAAAACGATTACAATCACTCCGTTTGCACCTCGTGCACCATATATTGCTGCAGAAGAACCTTTTAAAACAGAAATTGATTTGACATCGTTGGGGGAAATATCGGCGATATTGCTAATGGGGCTTCCATTTACCACATAAAGAGGTTCACTGCTCAAATTAATGGAGGAAAGCCCACGAATAACAATGCTATTTCCAGTAACAACTACACCGGGAACTTCGCCTCTAATCATATCGTAAATAGTGGAATATTGCTGGGTACTTCTTAGATGAGCTTTATTCACTTCTCCTACACTGGTAGTCAGATTGCGTCTGTGTGCTGTTCCATAACCCACATTTACCCGATCGTCTTCCACTTGTACCGGATCGTTCAGCGGATTATTCGCCGGCGGATTTGCCGTGGATAAATGGAAAGTTAGTTCTGTATCTCCCTGATAAGCCACTTCTATTCCACCATGAAAAAGCGTGAAAACAGTAATTATTTTAGTCTTGGGTTTTAGTTTTATCGTGAAACGGCCATCGGCATCGCTTAGAATATTTGAATTGTTTCCATCTACAAAGATGGCCGCTTTCGAAACCGGATTCCCTCCTGCATCCAATACCAATCCATTGAGAGTGATTTTTTTACTGGTCTTTGCTCCTTGAGCAAAATTCTGCTGTACCAAAAACAGACTAAGAATAAGAAGTAAGCTTAATTTAAGTTTCATTTGAATCCGATTTTAAAATTATCAAGTTTCGTCTGTACAACAATCGTTCCGAGTTGCAGGACACTGCTTGCTATTGTTTTTTTTGATTTTCTTGTACGAAGATACATCAATATTTTTTCGGCTACTCATTGTCACTACAATTTGATGTCCAAGAAAAGCGTACGACAAACTAAAATTTGTACTTTAGCGAGCAATTAACCAACAACATCATAAACCATGCGTTATTTTTTTCTTATTATGGCCTTTTTGTTTTTTGGCCTTTACAGCTCCTTTTCTCAAAGCAAAAAAACACTCTCAACTGCCGATTACGACGATTGGAAAAGCGTTTCATCCAAAGCGATCTCTTCAAATGGGAATTTCGTTAGTTTCGAAATCAATCCACAAGTAGGAGATGGACGACTTTTTTTAACCCATTTTGACGGAAGCAACGAAAGGGTATTCCCACGCGGATACAAAGCGGTGTTTCCCGAAACAGAAGATTTTTTTGTTTTTCAGGTAAAAGCCGAATACAAAAAAGTGCGCGATCTTAAATTGAAGAAAAAGAAAGCTGATGAGCTTCCAAAAGATTCGCTCTTTATCTTAAACCTTAAATCGGGACAACTGAGCTCTTTTGCGAATTTGATTTCGGTTGAAGTGGCCATCGAGGAAGCCAATTGGCTTGCGTTTACACTAAAACCCGAAGAGGCAAAAAAAGACACCACAGAAAAAAAAGAGGATAAGAAAAAGCCCGATTCTAAGAAAAAAGCACCTAAAGACGATCCCAAAACAAACACACTTTATATTATGAACCCAATCAGTGGGGCAAAACATGAGTTCAAAGATGTGGTAGAATTTAATGTTTCTAGAAACGGAAAACTTGTAGGGTTTAGCACTTTCAAACGAGACAGTTTGCCTCTTTCAAAACTTTTTATTTTCGACACTAAAAAAGAAATAAGTACAGAAGTTTACGCATTGGAAGGATTGCTGAAAAAACTGAGTGCCGATAACGGAGGAAATAATTTAGCCTTTTTCAGTACGCAAGATACCGCAAAGCGAAAACTCTATAATTTGCACAATTATTCTATCAAACTGCAGGCTGTCAAAACTATTGCCGACACCAATACAAATCTTTTTTCGGACAAATACATCCCAAGTGTGAATGCCAAATTGTACTTTTCGCGCAACGACGAAAAGTTGTATTTCGGCGTTGGCCGCAAAGCTGAAAAAGAGATCAAAGACACTTTATTGCCCGACGAAAAAGTGAACTTGGATTTATGGCATTGGCAAGACTATTATCTGCAACCACAGCAGCTTATTCAGCTTACTCGAGAACCAAACAAGAGCTTTTTAAGCGTTTACAATCTAAAAACGAATACAATTGTCCAACTTGCTTCCAAAGAAATGGAAGATGTTCGTCCAATGCTCAAAGGCAATTCGGATATTGCTTTGGGAACAGACAATCGCGCTTATCGCGTGCGGTCGTCGTGGGAAAGCCCCGGATATAGAGATGTGTATGCTGTGGATGTCAATACTGGGAAGAAAACCTTGCTTCTCAAAGAAATTCAATCACGCTTTGGCTTATCGCCCAATGGCAAATATGTATATTGGTATGCCAACGAAGATAGCAATTGGTATGCAAAACCCGTTATTGGTGGAAATACAGTTTGCTTAAGTGCGGAGATAAAAAATCCTCTTTACGACGAAAAATTTGATATGCCTCAAAACCCCGACGATTACGGTCTTGCCGGGTGGACTGCCGACGACAAGGGAATTATCATCTACGATAAATACGATTTATGGCTGGCCGATCCAAGCGGAAAAGAAAAAGTACGAAATCTGACTTCCGGATTTGGACGCAAAAACAATACTGAACTTCGGTATTTGCGACTTGATGAGGAAGAAGAATGGATAAACGTTCAAAAACCAATTCTGCTTCAAGCACAAAACAAAACAAGCAAACAGGCTGGATTTTTCACGACCGATTTTAAATCGGGCGTTGTAAAGGAACTAACCCTTGGCGATTTCCGATATCTAAACCCGGCAAAAGCAAAAAAATCCGACCGCATTCTATTTCAAAGAGGAAATTTTACTGACTATTACGATCTTTGGTCGAGCAGCTTGGATTTCAAAAACGAAACCAAATTGTCCACAGCCAACCCACAGCAAAAAGACTATTCTTGGGGAAGCGCAGAACTGGTAAAATGGGCAAATATGGACGGCGACGAAGTAGAAGGATTGTTGTATAAACCTGAAAATTTCGATCCGGTAAAAAAGTATCCGATGATTGTCTATTTCTACGACCTGCATTCGGACAATTTGTTTTCTCATTATGTTCCTTCGCCAAGCCGTTCTGTTATCAATCCAACGGAATATGTGAGCAATGGCTATTTGGTTTTTATGCCAAATATTTATTACAAAGAAGGATATCCCGGACAAAGCGCCTACAATTATGTTGTGAGTGGCACTTTGGCTTTGGTGGATAAAGGATTTGTCGATAAGGAAAATATAGGAATACAAGGCCAGAGTTGGGGAGGCTATCAGGCACTTTATATCGTTACTCAAACCGATTTATTTAAAGCGGCCAATGTGGGCGCTCCAGTTTCGAATATGACCAGCGCATACGGCGGAATCCGTTGGGAAAGCGGTGTTGTTCGGATGTTTCAGTACGAAGAAACACAAAGCCGAATTGGCGGAACTTTGTGGGAAAAACCAATGTTGTATATCGAGAATTCTCCCTTGTTTTACGCACCAAAAATTTCCACGCCTCTCATGATTCGCTCTTGCGATGCTGATGGAGCCGTGCCTTGGTATCAAGGAATCGAAATGTTTGTGGCGATGCGTCGTTTGGGAAAACCAGCTTGGCTGCTCAATTACAACGGAGCGCCTCATAATTTAACCGAAAAACGTTCCGAACAAGTTGATTTCACCATCCGAATGAGTCAATTTTTTGATCATTACTTAAAAGGCGCACCAGCTCCAGAATGGATGTTGGATGGAATTCCTGCTTCCGAAAAAGGAAAAAATTTGAGACTGAAAATAAAATAACTTTTTCAAATAGTCTTGATTGAGAAATCTGCTTTTCTTATGCTTCGGCAAAAAGGAAAGCAGCCTTTTTGTCGGCTAAATATCCTTTGAACTCAGTTTTGAATCCGCTAGTGCATGCGCTTTTTTTTGACAGATTTTTTCAACGATACTGAATACGCTACTCTTACTTGCGCTTTTTTTTCTTTTTGATGGAAAGAGGTTTTTGCATCAAGGTTTTCCAATCGGCCGGATTTTCTTCCGACAATTCTTTGGTAGTAACATAGTCGTCTTGCGATATTTCGTTCACATAAACGGGTTTTCCAATGTAATCTTCGATTGCTTCTAAGAGCGGCATTTCTTCTTTGGCACAGAACGAAATAGCAAACCCACGATGATCGCCACGGCCTGTTCTTCCCACACGATGCACATAATTTTCGGCCTGATCGGGCAAATCGTAATTCACCACAAACTCTACGCGATCAACATCAATTCCTCTGGCGCTCACATCGGTGGCAATCAAGACTTTTATTTCGCCTTTTTTGAATTCGTTCATCACATGGCTGCGGTCTTTTTGCTCCTTATCGCCATGGATTGTTTTGGCGGCAATTTCTGCACGTTCCATCGCTTTAGCAACGCGCTCTGCACGCACTTTCGTTCTTACAAAAACCAAAATTTTCGATTCCGGGTTTTCCTTTATCAATCTTTCAAGAAAAAATCGTTTGTCGTCCATCTCCACAAAAGCCACTTTGTGATTAACGTTTTTCGAAACCGGATCATTTGGCGAAATCTGAATTCGTATAGGGTTGGTAACCAGTGAATATGCTAGCTTTTTTATCTCTTTATCGATGGTTGCCGAAAAGAAAAGCGTTTGGCGTTTTTTTGGCAAAAAAGTAATCAACTGCCTGATATCTTTTATAAATCCCAGCGCCAACATATGGTCGGCTTCATCCAAAATAAGGTATTGAATGCGATGCAACTGAAGATATCCTTGGCTTACCAAATCGAACAGCCGTCCGGGCGTGGCAACCAAAATATCAAAGCCTTTTTGTAGTTCACCAATCTGAGGATCTTGATCTACTCCTCCAAAAACGCCAAAGGTACTCACTGTTGTTCCTTGTTCAAGCGCATTGAAAACTTCAGTGATTTGAATGGCCAACTCGCGCGTGGGAACCATAACTATTGCCCTAATTCCATCGTTTCGCCTTTGGTTCAATTTATGATAATGCAATAAATCGATGATTGGAATTGCAAAAGCAGCCGTTTTTCCGGTACCTGTTTGCGCAATTGCTAACACATCGTCGCCCGAAAGTATTGGCTGTATCGACTTGAATTGAATGTCGGTAGGTCGTTTAAAGCCTAGCTTTCGGATGCTCTCTTTCAGTTCATCCGAGATTTTGTAATCGTCAAATTTCATACTTTAAATTCCTCCCCATTCCCCTCTCATGTACTGAATACTTAATTTATTTAAAGCTTAGAAGGGCAAATCGTCTCCACCACCCATTTCCGATTCCAAGCTTTGTACCACATTTGAACTTGGCGAAGCGGCCTGATTTGCTGCGTGTGTATTGCCCGGCGAGCTCAATTTCAACACTTTATCACCCTGTATTTCAGTAATGTACTTTTTTACTCCGTTTGCATCGTCATAAGAACGTGATCTTAATCGGCCTTCTATGTAAACTTGGTCTCCTTTGATTAGATTTTTTTCGGCCAAATAACGCCAAAGCACAATATTGTGCCATTCTGTTTGTTCTTGCCAATTGCCATCTTTATCCCGATAGCTTTCTGTTGTTGCCATCGAAAAAGTGGCTTTTTTTGTGCCATTGTCAAAGGTCATCACTTCCGGATCGCGGCCCAAATGACCAACCAAAATAACTTTATTAATTCCTGCCATGGTATATAATTTTTAAGATTAACAAAACAAGATACGTATTTTTTGTGCGTTTGTCCTATTTATACTACGTTTGTTTAAATTCGATGAACAAACGAAGCCATTTATTTATCAATAAACCATTCCGTTCCTTCTTTGGTATCTTTAAGAGAAATGTTCAGCTTGGTCAATTCGTTTCGGATTAAGTCGGCAGTTGGCCAGTCTTTTCTATGTTTGGCTTGTTGACGCAGTTCGATAATGGTGTTCATCACTCCATCCAGCAACTCGGATTGTTCATTGTTTTGGCTTTCTGTTTTCAATCCCAAAATATCGAAAACAAAAAGATTGAATTTGGCTTGAAGTTTTTCTAAATCGTGCGCTGAAATAGTTTCCAATCCGGCATTCACGGAGTTCACAATCCGAACGGCCTCAAACAAATGAGCAATCAGAATTGGGGTGTTGAAGTCGTCGTTCAAGGCATCATAACATTTGGCTATCCATTGATCGACATCAAAGCCGGATTTTTCTTGGTGTTTTAGCTTTGTCAAAAGCTCGGCGGCCGCCATAAGTTTATCCAATCCTTTTTCGGCAGCTTGCAAGGCATCGTTTGAAAAATCCAAAGGAGAACGATAATGCGCTTGCAGTATAAAAAAGCGTATATTCATTGGGCTGTAGGCTTTTTCCAATATTTTGTTATTCCCCGAAAAAAGTTCTTGCAAGGTGATAAAATTCCCCAACGATTTTCCCATTTTTTGACCGTTGATGGTAATCATATTGTTATGCATCCAATACTTAACGGGTTCTTCGCCTTTGTTTGCCGCTTTTGATTGTGCAATTTCGGATTCATGATGAGGAAACATCAAATCCATACCTCCACCATGAATATCGAACCGATTGCCCAGATATTTTTTGCTCATGGCCGAGCATTCCATGTGCCAGCCCGGAAAGCCGTCGCTCCAAGGCGATGTCCAGCGCATAATGTGTTCCGGAGCCGCTTTCTTCCAAAGAGCAAAATCGGCACTATTCAATTTCTCTTCTTGTCCGGCAAGCTCACGGGTATTTTCGATCAGCTCTTCGTACTTTCTGCCCGAAAGTTCACCATAAGGAAATTTTTCCGCATAGGCAGCGACATTAAAATAGATAGATCCGTTTTTTTCGTATGCATAGCCGGAATCCAGTATTTTTTTGACCATTTCAATCTGCTCGAGGATATGTCCCGAAGCGCGTGGTTCAATGCTGGGCTTTTTAATATTCAACAAATCCATATCGTAATGGTAACGATCTGAATAAAACTGAACGATTTCCATTGGTTCTACTTGTTCGAGTCGGGCTTTTTTTGCTATCTTGTCTTCGCCCGAATCGGCGTCATTTTCCAAATGACCAACATCAGTAATATTCCGAACATAACGCACTTTATATCCCAATTCTTGCAAATACCGAAAAACAATATCGAAAGTGATTGCAGGCCGAGAATGTCCTAAATGTGCATCGCCATATACCGTTGGGCCACACACATACATTCCAACATGCGGTGTATTGATAGGCTCAAAAACCTCTTTTCTTCGATGGAGTGTATTGTATATTTTCAAATCGTTTTGCATACTATCATCATTTTTTTAAGCCCTCTGTACTGTTTATTTTCGGAAAACACTTCAACAAGAAAGTGTTGCGAACTGATTCATTTTTTTTACAAAATTAAAGTTTTTAACGAAATAGAAATTTTCTTTTTCAAACAGATTTTATTATGACGAAGCAAGTTTTTTTGCATACAAATCGCAAAGGGTATTTTCAAAATGATTGGCATGTGCTTTAACCCATTCAAATTCAATTCTTTTTCCAATTGTAAGCAGGTCGAAATATTTCCAATAGGCAATGTTCTTCGCTTTTTCTCCATTCACCGTATGCCAATCATTCAATTCCCAAATCGGAACCCACTCGGTAAGTCCTTTACGAACATACTGACTATCACTAATGATACGGATGTGTTTTACGTCTTTCAATATTTCCAAGCTTTTTATGGCCGCTTCCAACTCTATTAGCGAACTGCTTTTTTTGCCCGATTCGTAGGTATGCAATTGATAATTTTTGTTCGGTCTTTTTATCAAAACCACATAGCCTCCTTTTCCTTTTTTCTCCAAAAATGAGCCATCGGTATATACTTTAGTTGGGATTTCGGTTTCGTTTTCCAACACAAAAATTCTCCGCTCACCCGCACTTCTGTCCACCACCAATATTGCGGACCGATTGCTAAAGGCGGTCATGTCTTTGTTTTCCCACAAAACAAAATACAATTCAAATCCCACATAAAATGTGTCTGGACGCTTGTTGTGCAACATCTTTCGCAATTGATGTTCGTACAATTTCAGATAGTCGGAAAAAGGAGATTGTTCCAAAAAAACCAATGATTTTGTAAGAGGAGTATATCCAATTTGAGCATGCTGCTGGGTCGACTCCGAACGAATAAGGATATTGTATTCGTGCAATTTGCAGTCGGTGATTTTGAAATAAAACCGATTGAGTTGGAGCGAATTTTCCATAGTCGAAAAGAACGATTTATAGTTTTCCGCCCAAAACACAGATTTTTTTCAATTTCTCCACTTTGCCGCTTAAATCAAAGTACTCGAAATAAAGAATATAGATTCCGATTGGCGCTTTATCGCCGTTTTCGCTTGTCCCATTCCAGAAAATCTGACCGCTTGTTCCCATCAATTCATTTTTCACCAAATGATTGATTTGCTGTCCTTGTGCATTGAAAATAAGCAAATTTAGGGTATATCCGCTTTGCGAAAAATTGTAATTGACCTGCAAAATATCATCAATTCCGTCCATGTCGGGCGAAAACAGTTCGGGTGAAATTTGAAATAGGTCATCCGTTTCGCCGGCTGCTTGAAATTGAGAATTTTGATATGTTGGCGTTCCATAATTTACGTCTGCTGCTGCCGACGACCAATTGCTTGCTCTGTTGGTTTCTTCGTTGGGCGAAAGCCGCTCAAGCGAAACACCCTTCCGATTGCTTAAAAGTGGATGATGCATCGTTTCCTTGTACGAGAAAATATCAATCACTTTTGAACGATTCGCGGCTTTGCTCAGCAAAATAGTTCCTTCGGTATTGGTAAGTAAGGGAAAAGCGGCGTTGGCAACAAGATTGTCAGGATTTTCGACAGCGTATTCCAACAAAACACTTTCCTTGTTTTTGCAAATCACCAAATATTCTTCCGGGAATATCTGGCCGGCATTCAATTGTGCTGTATAATAGGTGGTGTCTAACGCATTGACAACAATCCGAGACAAAAGCAACTGCTTGCTTTCAATTACTTTGGAGGAGCGATTGAAAAGTTCAATAAATTCGCCATTATCGAGCCACGAATCAAAAAGAATTTCATTGATTACGATGTCGTCGATTTCCGGCTCTTGTGGCAGTGCAAAGAGTTTGTGTGGATTCTGAATTTCTACGCCACAACATCCAACAACGGAATTGCGCAATTCCAGTTGATAAATTTTGTTTTCAGCAAAATTGGTAGCAAAACTAAGTTTGGCCATTGAATATTCAGGAGCAGAAATAGTGACAAAGGCAGGATTTCCCAATCCATTGTCGGCTGAATAATTTTGTGGATTTTTCAATGCCAAACTATCCATACTTTTTGAAAACACGAGCGAAAGCGTGTTTTCATCTAAAACTTCGATCTGAAGAAGTTGAGGCGATTGATAATCTGCCTGAATATGGCCCAAACTATTCGTGCTTCCCGGTGTTCCTCCATTTGCATTCTGCGAGGCCAACCAATTGCCGGACTGCTCACAAAAATGGTTCGTCGAAATCATTTCGAGCGACCAGCCGCCTTCCGCTTTCAGATTATCGCCATACCAAGAATCCGAATAATTGATGTAATGGATGAGTTGGTTTGATGGATTTTTCAGAACGATGGCTGTGCCGGTATTCGCCAGAGTAAAGGAAGAAAAACCAAGTACGTTTCCAAAAGTAGAAAGCCTCGCAACGGCATCCGTATGCGAAAGCAAAACAAAGCTATTGGCAGCCAATGTATAATCGGCTGATGTATATTTGGAAGCGCCCATTTCAACTCTCCAGCCATTAAGCAAAATGGGATAATTGGTTCGATTGTACAATTCTATGTATTCTACTTCGGGCAAGGCTTGAACAGGACTTGGATCGGCCATAATTTCCGAAATAATCACATCGCCATATTCGGCTGTTTTTGGAAGCTCGAAAGAAAAAACCAACTCCCCGCTTAGATATTGTCCGATGCAGTTTTCGAGTGCTGAACTGATCGAAAGTTGATATTTTGTTCCTAAGCTGAATTTCGATTCAAAATGCAATTCGCAAGTTTGGAAGGCAGAAGAAAGAAGAACAGTGGATGGATTTCCGATAGCATTGTTGACTACATAGTTTTGAACATTAAGAAGCGAAATCGGATTCATTGTTTGATTAAATGAAAGAAAAAGAACAGAATCGTTTTTCAGTAAAACAGAATTTATCTTTGGAACAACCACCGTTTCAGAAAAAACACTGTTTCGAGCTCCCGGAGTCCCACCCGAACTGCTAACGCTTGCTTTCCAGTTTTCGGTGATTAAACAAATATTATCCGGTTGAATTTTTTCTAACGACCAGCCGCCATTCTGTTTTACGGCATCGGCATACCATGTTTCAGAGTACATAAGTACATCGATTGTTTGATTGGTTTCGTCGATCAATGCAACGGTTTGTGCAGCATTGAGCAATGCAAGACTTGCAAAAGCAGCCACTTTGCCATAAGCGGCCATGGTGATTGCTTGTGTTGTTCCACACAGAATAAGGTATTCGCCGGCATTCAGCGTTATGCTTGGAAAAGTTTTTTCTGTATCGCCAATTTTAAGCTTCCAATTGGTTAAATTCACGCTATACGGAGCTCGGTTGTATATTTCGAGGTATTCAATATCAGGAAGGCCCACCACAGGACTTGGATCGGCCATGACCTCATTGAACACTACATCATTCAATTCGGCTTTGCCATAAACAAAATTTAGCAAAGTGCTTTCCATTTGATTCCCCGCTTTGTCCTTAACAGCCGATATGACTAAAGTATAGGTCTTGTTTGCAATAAAATCATCTTCAAAAGTTAAATCTACTTCCGTGCGACTTGCGAGCAAAAGCTGCGCTGTTCCGGGATTTTGTTCGTTTTCTTGAACAAAGTAATTCAGGCGATTTTCGGCCGAAACAAGATCCAACGCTTCATTAAATTTCACTCGCAATTGATTGGGTGCAATAACTTCCACTTTTTCCGCAATTGGACTTACCAAATCAACATAAATGGAATTTACCTGTACATTGTCCAGATAAAATTTGGTTGCGTTGGAGCTTGTAAACTTGCAAAAGTATCCAAAGTAAGGATTTGTTATGGCCGAAGTGCTTTGTCCGGCACATTCTTGAACAAAAACGCCTGATTTGTTCCAATCGGCCCAAACGGTCCAACTTCCATCTTTCTTGTAAACCACTTTGATATTGCTATCAAATGCTGCGGCTACTTTTGCCGCTGTTCCTCTACAAATAGATTGAATTTGTGTTCCTTGTTGGCGAAAAAGCTCAACAGCATCTAGGCTTCCTGCTTCACCAAACTGCAGATAATAGCCGTTTAGTGCTTTTTCCAAATTGCTTCCATCGGCTATCAAATAAACACGCGCATTGTTATTGTCGGACGGACTAAACGCCAACCGAATTGAAAACGACCATTCTAAACTATCCGAAAGACCAAGAAAAGTGGATAAATAGGCGGTATCGGCTCGGTCGGTACGAGGAGTCAACTGATTGATTTGCAGTTGAAAGCTACTATTTATCTTAAATACATTTTGTTCTCCTACCCAAATTGGATTTGCTGTAAAATTAGCATCCGAAAAATTATCAAATATCTGACCCCATGCCATCAATGGCAACAAGAGAAAAAGAAAAAGTCTAGTTTTCACAATAAATAGAATTAGGTAATGATACTCATGAAACCATTTTCATATACAAGCAAAATGATTATTCCGCCATTCCGCCAAAATAGGCGCATTGAGACATGAAACAAATATACACAAATTACACGCACATGAAAAATGGCGATTTAAGCGAATGGCCTTTAAAGATATTCTAAATGTGCTACTTTTGCATAAAATTACAGAAATAAATGAAAATAGCTTTGGTTGGAGCTACCGGATTGGTGGGTAGCGTAATGATTCAGGTTTTGGAAAAAAGCAAGCTAAAAATAGACGCTTTTTATGCCGTTGCCAGCGAACGGTCGATTGGAAAAACGGTCATGTTCAATAAAAGCGAATACAAAGTAATTGGTTTGGACCACGCTGTGGCTCTTTCGCCTGATATTGCCATTTTTTCGGCAGGAGGAGCAACCTCAAAAATATGGGCGCCAAAATTTGCAGCTCAAGGAACTGTAGTCATTGATAATTCCTCCGCATGGCGAATGGACAAAGAAATTCCTTTGGTAGTTCCGGAAATTAATGGTGGGATTTTAACAAAAAAACACAAAATTATCGCCAATCCCAATTGTTCTACTATTCAAATGGTGATGGCGTTGGCCCCATTGCATTCCGTTTATGAAATCGACAGATTGGTTGTTTCAACTTATCAATCTGTTACAGGATCCGGCGCAAAAGCAGTAAGGCAAATGCAGGACGAACGAATTTGTCGCCCGGAGCCTCAAATGTTTTACCATTATCCAATCGATCTGAACGTAATTCCACATGGGGGCGATTTTTTAGAAAATGGATATACCACCGAAGAAGAAAAGCTGGTTTTTGAAACACGCAAGATATTGGCAAACGACGACCTGAAGATCACCGCTACGGTGGTGCGCGTTCCGGTTTTTGGCGGCCATTCAGAAAGTGTAAATGTGGAATTTAAGAAAGAATTTGAACTCACCAAGGTTTTTGAGCTTTTGGAAAACTTCCCGGGCATTGTTGTTCAAGACAATGTGGAGCAATTTCAATATCCCATGCCAAGATTTGCCGAAGGGAAAGATGCTGTCTTTGTTGGCCGAATCCGGCGTGATTTCAGTCAGGACAAAACCCTGAATCTGTGGATAGTTTCGGATAATCTAAGAAAAGGCGCTGCTACAAATGCCGTTCAAATTGCAGAATATCTAACTGACCATCACTTAATTGAAGACGAATAAAAAAAAGAATCTGGAACTAAAAATATTAACGCCTTGAAAATTATTAACGACATCAATTTATTTCCAAAGCTCGATTATCCGGTAGTTACCATTGGTCGTTTTGACGGAGTCCATTTGGGTCATCGAAAACTGATAGAACAGCTCAAAAATATTGCGGAAAAAAACGCGGCACAAACTGTTTTGATTACCTTCAATCCATCGCCCGAAGAAATTTTGTTTACCACCGAAGCGAACAGCGTTCGTCTTCTAAATATTCAACAAGAAAAAGAAGCATTATTGGAAAGTTTAGGAATTGATTATTTGCTTGTCATTCCTTTTACCGAAGCGTTTTCGAAAATTACGCCGGATAAATTTATCCGCACTTACTTGGTGGAAAAAATTCAACTCAAAGAGCTGGTAGTGGGATTTTCACATCATTTTGGTTACGAACGAGAAGGGAATTTTATTCAGTTGAACTCTTTAGCAAAAAAATACGGCTTTCGTGTGCATGAAATTCCAATGGAAGACATTCAAAATCGCAATATCACCTCCGTAAAAATTCGAAAATTCCTGATTGATGGGATGATTGAAGAGGCCAATGCACTTTTGGGCTATTCGTATAATATCAGCGGAATTGTGGTTCATGGAAATAGAATTGGCCGGATTATTGGCTTTCCAACAGCTAACATTGATGTAAAAGACACCTACAAAAATAAACTTATCCCAAAGCAAGGTGTTTATGCCGTACTTATTGGATGCCAAGGAAACAGCTATAAAGGAATGGCCAATATTGGTTTTCGACCAACGCTCAAACTCGAAAAGCATGAATTGACCACAGAAGTAAATATCTTCAATTTTTCGCGCGAATTGTATGGAGAGAAACTCACCATCTTTTTTGTTCATCGAATCCGCGACGAAGTGAAGTTCGAAAATTTAGAAAATTTAAAAACGCAATTGGATAAAGATAAGCGTAAAAGCATTCATGTTTTGGAAAACTATTAAATTAGAGTTTCGGTTCGATTCGAATATAAAAAATCTTAGCCTTTTTAAGATCCCTTTAAAACTCAAAATAATTACGCTTCAAACCGCTGATGCTGGCCCTTTTATTGTACTTTTAATTTTATTTTAAAAAACCGATACCGCTCAATATGAAAAATCATGTTTTTGATAGACTGTTAAAATACGCTCCTTTTATTGCTCTTTTTTTTGTTCTTACATTGAAACAAATTGGTTTTGCTCAAGAAACAGGAACGAGTATCCACGAAGTTGTTGTTTTGGATGTAAAGCAGGTTCGCTCTTATACGTATTTACTTGTAAGCGAAAACAATAAACAAAAATGGGTGGCAGGACCAAGCATGCAAGCCGAAATTGGAGACGTTCTTTTTTACAAAGGAGGAACAGAAATGTCCGATTTTAAGAGCAAAGAACTGTCCCAGACCTTTTCTTCTGTGCTTTTCCTCGAAAAAATAAGTAACAACAAACAGGATTTGATGAATACTAAATTTCAACATCCCGCTTCCGATTTACATCAAGGGAATCCAAAAGAAACAAACCAAAAACTTTCAATTTCGATAAAAACACCAGCAAATGGTATAAGCATAGCCGACTTGTTGAAAAACAAAAATCTGTATGCCGGAAAAACGGTGATCATAAAAGGACAAGTCACAAAATTTAATTCGAAAATTATGTCTAAGAATTGGGTTCATTTTCAAGATGGCACCGTATTTCAAGGCGAATTTGATTTAACCCTTACCACCAATACGCTTTTAAATGTTGGCGACATTGTTGTACTAAAAGGCGAAGTATCTTTGGAAAAAGACTTTGGCTACGGCTATTTTTACAAAATAATTGTAGAAAACGCGCAGCTCATCAAAGATTAATGCGTTTTTGCGCCCTTATTTTATTCCGCTTTCGATAAGCAGAAAAAGCGCCCGATTGACAAGGCCCAATTTTGCCTCAGCCAAATTGTTTTGAAATTGCAGCCCCGACGATTCCTATTGGATTTTTGTTCGATCGTATTTCCAATCTTTATGACAGCCCGTGGAACACGAACCTCCATTTTCAGTAGGAACGTAGTTTAATGGCATCGTCCATTTCCCAAACACCACCGTTTCGGCAATCAGATGTTCTTTCGCAGAGCCATGAACACTGTGGCAATTCCTGCACGAACGCCCTTTTTCTTTGTTCACATGAATAAAATGTAGATTTTTTTCTCCGTTCCGAAAACGGGTAGCAAATTTGGTTTTTTCTTGGGTCAAAGCCTCCACATCATGACATCCAAAACACAAGTCGTAGTTCGATTCTTTTCCTAGCGCATAATTCCCAGCAGGATAAGACATGGTTAATAAACTGGAAAAATTAGAAGCGTGCGGATTGTGGCAAATTGAACAGCCATCGTTCAGCGGAGCGTGCTGCGTTTTTGCTTGCTCTACAATCTTCGAAATATTTGCAATTTCTCTTTTGTCAGATTTGATCTCCTTATTATGACAGCTCAAACAAAGTGTTTTTTCATTGCTTTTTAATAGCCTGCTTTCGTTTGAAGAATGCACCGAATGGCAATTTACGCAGCTTTCCTTATCCTTTACTGGCAAGTGAACAACTGCCGATTTAGCAATAGTTTGTTCTGTCTCGTAATGACAAGTATTGCACAATTCAGGCAGCTTGGTAGAAATAAATTTGGCCTCATCCGAACTATGAACCTCATGACAATCGAGACAAGTGCCTTCGGACAACGCGACGTGTACAAATTTATTTTTGGTATTTGCACTGTGTTCTTCGGTATGACAGGAATAGCACAAATCGGCGCCTTTCTGAGCAATGGTAAAACCTTTCACTTTTGGTTTTGGATGCTGTTCGCCATTCGATTCATGACAAAACATGCAATCCGAATCAACCGGCCCGTGTATAAAACTTTTCCCCACTATGCTTTTGTGGCAATCTCTGCAAGATTGTTCTTGCCCCAAAGCAGCAGTATTGAAAAAAACAAGGGCAAATACGGGCATCAATACAGCAAAAATAATCCTCCTAGAACTAAGTTGCTTCGATTGTAATGTTCTAAATGCTTTCATTATTTCTATTTTATTGCGTTATGTTTTATTAAAATTTTCTTGAAACCACGATTTCAAATTTCTTATAATCAAGCTTTTCTGTATAAAATTTATTCTTATACAATTCGAGTCCGGCTTTTATATAGAGTTGCAATATACGTGCACTAAATT